>JBPCVB010000078.1:0-5122 GCA_051010855.1 Pirellulaceae bacterium
GGGTCTTCGCCCTTTTTGTCTTCCAGAATGTCGATCTCACGAACATCCTTGTAGCTGTCGGTCTCGTACCACTTCTTGTTCAGGCTGATCAGGTTGACCGCATTGGCGTCAACGATCATCTTTTCCAGTTCCGGAACGGTGATTTCCATGAAATCAGCCATTTCATGTTCAGTGGGAGTCCGTCCCAGCTTGGCTTCCAGCTTTTTGTTGGCGTTCGCCAGTTTGCTGGCTTTGGAGCGAACCAGGCGAGGCACCCAGTCCATACAGCGAAGTTCATCCAGCATGGCGCCACGAATACGCGGCACGCAGTAGGTTTCAAACTTAACGCCGCGTTCCAGATCAAACGCGTCAATCGCGTCCATCAATCCGAAGACTCCGGCAGAAATCAGGTCGTCCAGTTCGACGCCGTCAGGCAGCCGTTGCCAGATACGCTCACCGTTGTATTTAACCAACGGCAGGTAGCGTTCCATCAAACGGTTACGCAATTCCTTGTTGCCCGGATCCTTTTTGTAGGAGAGCCAGAGTTGTTGAGTTTCCTCAGCAGTAGCAACCGATACCGCCATGCAATCCTCCGTGATTGACTGTCAATGCGATCGTGTTGTTCGTTGGGGGGGTGCGAAAACATCCGCACGTTGTTCAGTCGTGACTTCCTGTCCTCGTGAACCGGAAACAGCACACATCGGTATTGCTCCGTGCGTACTGTGTCACCGTTCTGTTATCGGTCTTCGTTTCTTGACACTTGTCCAAAAAACTGAAGTTTGTGTCTTTTGCACAAGGTTTTTGTGTAAAAGTTACAATTCGGAATTTCTGGATCAGGCGGCAGCGTAGTGCACATCGCCAAGCCGCAAAATTGCAATTGTTTCAATTTTCGCGTTCCGTGAAATTTCGGCCGACGAGGTGATCGCCAGCCGTGGAAAATGGCTGGCCAGCTCTTCACGCAAAGCGGGCCGCAAACGCGGATTCACGATCACCGTGGCCTGATGCGGCAAGCCAGTCGCGCTGGGCAAGGCCCGTTTAATGGCATCGACCAGTCGCCCACGCGCAGCCGCATCGAGGCCCGCGGCCGGGAAGCGGTCCTGGCTGATCAACTGACGTTCCAGCCAGGACTGCAGTGATTTGTCCAGTTGAATGGCCCGCAAGCTTCCGTCATCGCCGGTGAGGCTCGCGGTGATCCACGGTGACAGGCGGCATCGTACCGCCTCGGTTAGTCCGGCAACGTCCCGGGTTTCCGAGTGCGCGTCAGCCAATGCTTCGAGAATCGTGTTCAACGGTCGAATGGACACGCCCTCGGTCAGCAGTCGTTGCAATACCTGTTGCACCTGACCGACTCGCATGACATCCGGAATTAATTCGTCAACGGCCGCCGGACATGACTCGCGTAGCTGTTCAATCAGATAGGCGGTCGATTGACGAGTTAAAATTTCGGCGGCGTGCAGTCGCGACTGGTGCTTGAGCGTTTCCACGACGGCATCGGCTGGCGACAGCCGCAGGTATTCCCGCGCCTTGACGGCAACTGAGTCGTCTTCGACCCAGCTGGCGCCAAATCCGCTGTGCCACTGCCCGGCAACGCCGCCGGGGTCCGCTGCCGCCGGCGTTTTCCTGACCAGCAACGTACGGTCGGGATTGACGGTGGACTGGCACACGGCCAGTCGGTTCAGTCGAACCTGGAACTGATTGGCTTGCAGTTGCAGATTGTCCCTGACACGAACTTTTGGCAGGACAATGCCGAGTTCGGCCGCCAGGGACTCTCGCGCCCGGGTAATCTTGCCCAGCAACTGACCGCCACTGGCCAGTCCAATCAGATTGACTCCCAATTCGATTTCAATCGGGTCAACAGCCAGGCAGCCCTTTATCTGCTGTTCTTTTTGCTCATCGGCCGACTCACCGGCGAGCCCCGGATCGGCATCCATTTCGTCTTGTTCATCGGGCAACAGCAAGGCAATCGCGATACAACCACCACCCACAATCAACAACGGGATTGCCGGCAACTGCGTAAAGATCAGCACAATTACGAAGATGCCCGCAATTAACAGCACCTGGGGACGCGAAAACAGCTGTCCGACAAATTCGCCGGGCAAGTTGGATGATCGAGTAGAGCGTGTAATCAGGATGCCCGCCGCCAGCGATATCAACAGGCCCGGGATCTGTGTTACCAGCCCATCGCCAATCGTCAGTTTCGTAAACGTCTCAGCGGCCTGCCCGGCGCTCATACCGGCAGCCAGGCCAATCGCCAATCCTCCGGCAATGTTAATCGCTGTGATGATAATCCCGGCAATCGCATCGCCGCGGACAAACTTGCTGGCCCCGTCCATGGCGCCGTAAAAATCTGATTGTTCCTGCAGGTCTTCGCGACGTCGTTTGGCTTCCGCGGCGTCGATCGTGCCAGCGTTCAGGTCGGCATCAATGGCCATCTGTCGACCGGGCATGCCGTCGAGCGTGAATCGCGCGGCCACTTCACTGATGCGTGTTGCACCCTTGGTGATGATGACAAATTGCACAACAACGATGATCGAGAAAATCACAATCCCGACGGCGATCTGGTTACCTGCCACGAATTCGCCAAAACTCTGGATCACTCCACCGGCCGCCGCAGCCTGGTCCTCGGCTCCGCGACTGAGAATCAATCGCGTGGTGGCAATATTCAGAACGACTCGGGACAGCGTGGTTGCCAGCAACAGCGTCGGGAAGATGCCGAACTCCAGCGGCGTGCGCACCTGAATCGTGGTCAACAGAACGATCACCGCGATCGTGATATTGGCCGCCAACAGCACGTCGATGACGGCCGGTGGCAACGGCACCAGAATCACCAGCAGGCAAGCGATGATGCCCAGCGGCAAAACCAGTTCGTACCAGCGTTTCGATTCAGACATACGGTGATCACGTCGGAACTTTGAAGGATCCGACCCTGAGCGAATTCGTAGCGGAACTCGCCAGAGTTCCGGCGTCCGCGAATTCATGAATTGGGGGCCGCGAAGAGTAATGAAAGCGGCTTGGGGCGTCCAGACCGGGAGGGCGAGGCTCCGTCCGAGCCGCGCTCCTGGCTTGGCGGCTGGGCCGGAGCTTCGCCCTCCCTGCAAAAATCAACGCATTTCCATGAAACGAATCGCGCCCAGCCCCGTCAAAAGAAGCGGAATCGGCAAGGATCGAGTAGAAATAACACTGATGACCACACTCAATGACAGCAGATTCCGCGACGCGGTATTGGAAGCCGCGGGGCGGTTGCAAGGGAAGTTGATTCGGTACACCAGTCGGTTTTTCGGCGGGGACGAGGAGGCTGCGCAGGACGTTGTCCAGCACGCCTTTTTGCAACTCTGTCGAACCGAAGGCGACAAACGGCCGGGAAAGATAGATCAGTGGCTTTACCGGGTGTGTCGCAATCGGGCAATCGACTTGCAGCGTGGACGTCAACGAATGCAATCCAGTTGCCAGCAACTGGTGTGCCTGCACACCGATTCCAGCAAATCGGCTTTCCAGCAACTGTCCCATGCCGAGATTTGCGAACTGGTTCAAGAGCGGATTTGCCACTTGCCGGATTCGCAGAGCGAAGCGATTGACTTGTGGTCTCACGGTCTGCGGTACGCCCAGATCGCCGAGATCATGGATCGCGCGGAAAGTTCGATACGAGTGCTGGTGCATCGCGGCATCACTAAATTGCGCTCTGATCCTGCCATTCGCGGCTGGTTGTCCGACGAGGACGAACAGTCTGCCGATCTCCGCGACGGTAGCGGAACTCGCCAGAGTTCCGACACACCACACCAAAAAAAAACAGCAGCTAAATGTTGAGATCATAACGATGAATACAGAACAAAATGGCCAGAACGAGCACGAAGAATTGCCGGGCGATATCGACCTGACATCTTTTGCTCTTGAAGAACTGAACGAAGCGCAAGCAGCCGAGCTCCGCGCGCAGATTGCTGACAACAACCAGGCGTCGCGTGTCGTGGAACAGACGCGTCGTCTGGCGGACGTGATTGAAGAGTCGGCTGTGGCAAGATTGCCAATGAGTGTTTCCGGGCTGGAACAGCAGATTGAAGAGGCATTTACACAGCCGGTCGGGGAGAGCGAGATCAGCTCCGTAGACAGGACGAAAGTTTCAGGCAGTCAAAAAAGCAAAACTCAGGGCGCGGGATTGCAATGGGCGATCGCCGTCGGCTTGCTGATTGCCGTTGGCGGCTATTTGTTGTGGCAACTGGATTCACCCAGAGGACGGGCCGTCGATTTGTCAGGGAGCGTAGACACTGCTTCAGGCGTTATCGACTTGAACAAACGAATTCCCGATATTAGCCGCGAACTCGGACAGAGAATGACAACTGAAGAACTAAGGGCGGCGGAGGTAAGGCTACCGGTCTACGATCAGCTGTTTGACCTTAAAACGGTGGATCATTTTGGAACCGAACCGGAGACTGACTCCCTGTCGCTCGGTCTCGTGAACCCGCCGCAAGTTGAAATTACTCCCGAGTTATCCCAGCCAAATGAAACTGCTGAGGGAGCGCAAAGCAAGGGACTGTACAGTTTGCGCAGTGACCAGGATGGAGATGGTCCGCCCGTCTCCTGGTCGACCAGCGACAACACCATTCGAATGATCGAGGACCAGGTAGCGATGAACGAATCCCTGGGTCGTTCGGTCGAGCGAATTGAGCAGGAAGGCCCATGGGGCCGTTTTGATTCCGCTGGGCGTTCCGCGGGCTTTCGCCCGGAGATTACTCCGTCAACATCGAGCAGTGTCGCTGTTCCTGACGGAGGTACTGTAATGCTGGGTGGAATAACGCGGCAAACCAGTCCGCAGGCAACCAGGTACGGCCTTACCGAAAACCTGGACTTTCCGGCCGACCAGCAGCGCGAGATGTTTCTTTATCGATCTTATGGAGCTACGCCTAATCTATCGGAAAACCTGATGGGCGAGGAGCTGGAACAGTTATCCGAAGACTTTGTGACCTCCAAGGGCATGTTGCGAGACGTCGATTGGTTGGCGGCTCCCGGCTCGCCGCGCATTGAAGAGTTGCTGGATGCCTACTACAAGACGCGCGGCGAATCGGCAACGGTGGCTGGCCCCGAGTTAGCAACCGCTGCCGAAAGCAATTCCGAACTTGCAGTGATGCGTGCCAAGGTACGGGAAATCACC
>JBPCVB010000079.1:0-6792 GCA_051010855.1 Pirellulaceae bacterium
GTATACAACCTCAACCAAAGCGCCGACGATTGGCTGATCGGTATCGTCAACGATCTGCAAAACAACCTGGTTGTTTTTTTCGTGACCTGGCTGCCAGGCAAATGCGGCCGGATTGCCTGCAATCAGGCAAGCCGCCAACACCGTTAGCACGAAACTACGGGTCAGGCATACATTGCCTTCGGAAACTGACCAGAGAATTTGCATGGCGAATGTTCTTCTCTTGTTTCGGTGTGTACTGCACCAACTTCATTTAACGCATTGTATTCCGTAGTGTCGCTGTTGTCTGTTCGCCGGCACTACGACAGCAACTCATCGACGCTTTGCAGAAAGTCCAGCGCCCCCATCGCGAATGACAGGCCCTGACCACGCAATTGCGGTTCACGCGGATTGACCCGAATCAGGTACCCCGAAACCCGTTCTGCTTCATAGCGTACGGTCGGCACCGCGGTTCCCGCGCCGAATTCCAGCACGACGCGTTTGGCGGAACTGTCGGATAGCCAATCTTCATAGCGCTCGATCTGGCGGTCGCTACGTGTATCCACCCAGTTCCAGTCCCCGAACATCAGGATGTTGGGACGCGCGACCTGGTCGCACCTTGGACACTCGGCCAATGGCAACGCGGCCTGCATCGTCGCTTCTTCGATGTCGGGCCGAAATTCAGCTGACGACCAGATATCGCCGCCGCAGGGCTGAGTGCATTGCAGGTAGTGAATCGAACCGTGACACTCGACGACACGTTCTTCTGCAAATCCGGCTCGCTGAAAGTGGCCGTCGACATTGCTGGTAAAAACAAAGTAACCACCTGGTTTGTCCTGGCACCACTTAAGTAATAACTCAAACCCGCAATGTGGCTCGGTGTCACGATACAAGTTCAAACGATGGCCATAGAATCCCCACGCCTGCTGCGGCTTCCTGGCAAACCAGACCGGATTGGCCAGGTCGTAGAACGACAACCCAAGATGGCGGTAGGGCGGATAAGCATTCCAGAATCCTTCGTTGCCACGGAAATCGGGAAGCCCGGAATCGACCCCCATACCCGCTCCGGCGCCGATCCACAAAGAATCGCACTCTGCAATCAACTGTGCGGCATGTTCAATTTGCTCGTTCAATCCGCCACTCCGGTTTTACAGTGTGAATTACGGTTTGACACATTAGTTGCCGTCTTGCGAAAATCGCCATCGGAAAGCTCATTACTTGTTCGCCGCGATCATATGTTCAAATCCACTTCGCGCCTGCGTTATGCCATCGCAGGCTGGCTGTTCGCAACCTGTCTGATGCCGCTGTCCGTAGCTTGCGGACAGTTCCCGCAAATCCTCGCTTTCGAAGCCTGGCCCGGGCAACCGGTCGGCGTTGGCAAAATCACGTTTCGCCTGGGCCCTCCCGACCGTGTCGTTCAGAATACCGGCGCGATCCTGTTAAGTGAACGCGACGGTCGAGTATTGTATCCGGCATTTTCCGACGGTTTACTTCAGCAGATCTCGGATCAGGAAATAGCAGGCGGTGTGCATGTCGTATGGTTCCTGTTTCGCGGTTCCGAGCAGCTAACAGTTTCGCTTCGCGCGTCTGACGTAGCTACGTTCCCAATTGATATCGGCGAGGAACAACCGGCACTGGCCCGTGTCATGTTTCAGAACTGGTGGCGTCAATTCAATGTGCAGTCCCGGCGACGAATTTCCAGCAGCGAATATCCACCGCTTGTCGAAACCTACCTGACATCGATGCTGGGGCAACGATTTGGATTGCCAGACCCGCTGCCTTACATGCCAGCCGATGACGAGGACAGTGAACTGCAGCAAACACTGAACCTGCTGTTCGATGTCGAGTCGCTGCGGGCCGACGCTATTCAAAGTCTGATGACCGATCCGCCATCGGTAAACATTGAAAGCTATCCGCTTAGCCCGCCGATAGAATGGGCCCGCGATTCGCGATGGTTTGCCGCGCCCGAGGTCGAAACCGAGCCTATCGCGCGATTTGTTCCCGAAGAGTGCTTTTATCTCCGTTTTGGGGACTGGAATAACCAGCTATGGCTGAAACGACTGATGGGCGAGTATGGCGGGGATCTTTCCCGCATGATCGCCTTGCGCGGTCATCGCGGCGGGACATCCGAAAAAATGCTGGAGCAACTCGCTCTGGAGTCGAGTCAACTGGATGACTGGTTCGGCGGCAACCTGATTCAGGATGTGGCTGCAATCGGCACGGACTTTTACGTCGAAGACGGTCCATCGAACGCCATTTTGATGCTGGCCAAAAACGGGACGCTGGAAAGTCAGATGAGCGGTCGCCGCAGCCGGTATGCGCGGCAAAATGCCGACGAGGGCGTGACCCTGACCGAGTTGGAGATTGCTGGCCACAAGGTCAGCTTGCTCTCCACGCCAGACAATCGCATTCGCTCGTTTTATGCCGTCAAGGATCTTTGTCACATCACCAGTTCGTCCAGCAAAATCGTCGAGCGATTCCTGGAAGCAGCCGACGGGCAACGATCACTGGCTGACCACCCGGAATTTCGCATGGCGCGGACGGCCATGCCACTGGAACGCGAAGACACCATATTCATTTACCTGTCGCGACCGTTTTTCGAGAACTTGCTCAGCCCTCATTACCAGGTTGAACTGATGCGACGCAGCCGGTCGCTGGCCAACATTCAATTGTTGCAAATGGCCCAATGGGCAGCCGCCAACGAGGGATTCGCGCAGGACGACCTGAATCAGATGATCGAGCTTGGGTTTCTGCCATCCAGTTTCAATCAACTGCCCGATGGCAGCGCCTGCAACTGGGTTGACGACCATTGGGAAGATACCGTGCGTGGGCGCCGCGGTTACTTTGTGCCCATCGCCGATGTAAATGTCGACACGATGACGGAAAGCGAAGCCCGCTGGCTGGCTGGCAAACAGGATTTTTGTCGCAATGAATTGAAGCAGGTTGATCCAGTCCTGATGGCCTGCAAACGGTATCAACTGGATGATGCCATGGAACGGGTCGTGTTCGATGCCCGCGTCGCACCGTTTGGCAGACAAAAATATGGCTGGCTCGGTCAAATGCTGGGTCCTGCGTTGCCAAACGAAGTCACTTCGGGCCCCGAAGACCTGATCAATTTTGAATTGAGCGCTGGCAGTATTCCGTTGTTTCGGAACTCGCGCCCATTTCATCTATTCGGTGCGCTCCATGGCGATATTCCAGCCAAACACAGCTTGCGCGCCACCAGTTTCCTGGAGTGGATCCAGTTACTGAGAAATACGCCCGGTTACATTGGAATGTGGCCCGATCCCGGCTACCTGGACATGTTCCCGGCGCTCGCCCGCGCGCCGGATGCTGCTGGCTATACCCATTCCCGCACCCTCGGCCTGTGGCGGCTGCGTCAGGGGGACATGTCTCTGCTGTCGTTTGATCGCGACCGCCTGGAAAGGGCCCGTCAGGAAATCGCGGTGGTGCCGGCCGAGCAGCCCGCCCAGGTTCGTTTGCAAGTAGGCGACATCGCCAACTCGAACTTGCGTAGCTGGGCCAATGCCCTGTACTACGATCGCGGTTGGCAGACATCCATAGCTAACACGAGATTTTTGAATCTGATCATCCAGCAATTCAATGTGCCTCCCGAGACGGCTCTCGCTTATGCCGGACAGCTGTTGGCGGTTGATCTTGTTTGCCCTTTGCAAGGGGAATACCAGTTCATCTCCAGCGACGCGAGCATTTCGCCGCTGTGGCAGTCAACAGCATGGCCCGCTTTCGACAGTCCTGTTCTGCCTGCCGATTATTCAGCACCTCCCATGGATTGGTTCCGCGGCCTCTCGCTGGATATTTACCAGTTGGAAACCCAGTTCGTCGTGCATGGTTCTCTGGATATCGCTCGCGATCCGAACCAGATCGGCAGTGGCGCAGGCGAAACCCTGGGAAACCTGCCGTCCTTTGATCTATTTCAGGGTTTCCCGGCTATTGGCGAACTAGGGGCCAGAGAGGCCGACGACAACCCCGCCGACAACGAGCGGGCGGGTGCTGATCAGAAAAAGTAGCGGCCCGAAATCACTCGAAACTTTGCAATGAGCCGTGTGTGGTTTGGCGCGTCTCAACACTTCGCGAACATCCGCCGTTGGATTCCATACCGGCGGGGCGGACGTTGGCTGTCAGTTTTGTACCCCCGATTTACCGATTGATTCGCCCGTCAGATATACTCTCCTACATGGCACATGCCGGTTCATACAAACCTGCAGATTTCAGCCAAGACCGGTATTCGGCGTCCGAACTGGAACTATCGCCAAATCTTGTTTTCGAATTCAGGAGCTACTGAGGTTTCACCATGCACCGATTCTTGCTCGTATCCGCCCAGGTTTGTCTTTTTTGTTCGGTTTCGGTTGCGCCAGTTTGCGCCCAGCAATACAGCCTGCAGGACGAATCACAGAGATGGCAAGGCGTACTGGACGTAGGCGCTGCCCGTTTGCAACTGAACTTCGACTTGAAAAACGAGGACGACGTGTGGTCTGGCGATATTTACAGTCCAGACCAGGGCAACGCGCGCATTCCAATCTCCAGCGTGGAAATTGATGGCGATGACGTAACGATCGAAGCCACTTCCGTGCACGCCGAATTTACCGGCACATTGGATGAAACCCAAAACAAGATCACAGGCACCTGGACCCAGGGTGGTAATTCGTGGGAATTCGAGATTGAACGAGTCGAGTCGTTCGAGACAGCCGAGCATTTTGAGTCGTGGAGGGGAACACTGGTCGCCGATCCTCAAGAATTCGAGTTTCGCATTCGCCTGTTCCGGGACAGTCAGGGTCAGGTCTCCGGCAAACTCGATAGCTTCACCGAGAATCTGCCGGGTCTGCCGTTGGAACTGGACATGACGGACGAGCAATTCAATTTCGAAATCAAGATCTCGGCTGCTGTCTACGAAGGCACCTACAACGAGGATCGCACCAGGATCTCCGGTACGTGGAAACAGGCTGGCGGCGAATACCCGCTGGAATTTGAAAAAACGGAACTTGATGCCCGTCCGGCCGTTAATCGGCCGCAGCATCCCGAGAAACCGTATCCCTACGACGAAGATCAGGTCACCTGGGACAACACGGATGACAACGTGACACTCGCAGGCACGCTGACCATCCCCAAAGGTGACGGACCGTTTCCGGCAATGATTCTGATTTCCGGATCGGGTCCGCAGGATCGCGACGAAACCATTTTTGAACACAAACCGTTCCTGGTTATTGCTGACCATCTGACACGAAAAGGGATCGCCGTCCTCCGCTTTGATGACCGGGGCGTGGGCAAGTCGACGGGCAATTTTGCCACGGCCACCTCCGAGGATTTTGCTCGCGATGTGTCTGCCGGCGTTGATTTCCTGACCAGCCATCCGCGAATCGATGCCGCAAACATCGGCTTGATCGGACACAGCGAAGGCGGATTGATTGCGCCTATGGTGGCGATCGACTCCGACAAGGTCGCGATGATTGTGCTGCTGGCCGGCCCCGGCGTGGATGGCGGTGAAATCCTTGTTTCACAAACACGGGCTATGGCCGAGGCGGCAGGTGCTTCGTCCGAGCTGCTCGACGCTCAGGAAAAATTGATGACTACGCTGGTAGAACGATTGAGTAGTTCTGACGAGGAATTGACTTCCGAGTACCTCGACTCACTGGTCGACGAAGTCACCACGACACTGGAGGATGATGACAAACAGGCTCTGCAGGCCGCCAAAGTAACGATGATGCAGTTTGGCTCGCCCTGGTTTCGTTTCTTTGTGCGTCACGATCCCGCCGCCACCCTGAAAATGGTCAAGTGCCCCGTCCTGGCGATCAACGGCACAAAAGATTTGCAGGTGTTGGCCAATCTGAACGTGGACGCTATCCAGGCAGCAATGGAAGCCGGCGAGAATGGGGATTGGGAAGTGCAAAAACTGGCCAATCTCAACCATCTTTTTCAGGAGACGGACGGTCCGGGACTTGGTGCAGAATATGGCCAGCTGGAAGAGACCTTTTCCCCAACCGCGCTGGAAGTCATCAGCACGTGGTTGCTGGATCGTGTCCGCGAATAACGTGACACTTGTTTTGCACGTAATGTCCATGCTGAAGTTCGCACCGACGGATGACGGGACGCCACGTTTTCCTTCGGTGTTTTTCGAACTGCAAAGTACTTCGTGCCCTTCGTCACAATGTGCCGACTTGATTCATGGTGCATGGCATTAGAACAATTTGACAACGGATTAAGAAAAGTCGTTTTATTGTCGTGGCGGGCTTGCTCGCCGATCGAATTCTGAAAGAACTTGCGTCCATGGAGACTTAAGGGAAACAATTCGTGATCGGTTCGCTATTCCGCCTGTGTCGGAGGGTGAACCATGTTGCGTGTTCGACTCTTGCAAGTACTGCTTCTCCTTGTCATCTTCTGCGTTGCGTTCCCGTTGGCTGCCCAGGTCGGCCGCGATACCGAATTGTGGCGATGGTCCGGTGACGCTGCGCATCATCAGTCGATCGTCCAGGTGAAATCTGGCGGCGGCTACGGTACCGGTGTGATCGTGCATGTCGATACCGATCGTGCTTCATCCGGCGGCTATCTGGGTTGGTGTCTAACCGCCTGGCACGTTGTCAGCGAAGACAAGGATCAACGCGACATCGAGGTGGTCTACGCGGACGGTCGCAGCTCGAAACGATGCCTTGTGCTGGCTCATAACGAACCCAATGACGTGGCCGTGTTGTGGGTTTGGGTGCCCGATTCGGTGCCCGCCGTTCCGGTCGCCAAAACCGCCGTTGGCGTGGGCAAACCCATTGAGTTCGCGGGTCTGGGCGGTGGCTCGGGGCTCAACTGCTG
>JBPCVB010000080.1:0-2569 GCA_051010855.1 Pirellulaceae bacterium
CGTTCCGGCGTCAGCTGCTCCTTGATGATTTCGTAGCAGGCGGGATTGTACGCGACGACGCCTACATTGCTGCCGTCACCTTTGTCGCCCGAACGGGAGTATGCGATTTTGGATAGTGGTATTTTCATGATTGTTTCGTTGCGGCAATGTAGGTCAGTCACTCCGAGACTGACATGTTTTGGCTTTCGAGTCTCGGAGAGACTCGGCTACTTTAAACTTCCTCGACCGTAACCGAGCACTTGACCTTTTCCTTGGAAATCAGAGCCGGCCAGTAGCTGATAATGTCGGTCGCCTTGGGCCGGCCACCTGCGAACCCGGTTACACCTGGGGGCCCACTGGTCACCAACGGGACAATTTCCATCCCCAGTCGATTCAGTTTTTGTTTGTCTTGCCCCTTGGCTCCAATACGCAATATAACTTCGGCAGGGTTTTCGGGAGCCGGTATGATCCCCGAGTGACAGACATTGGTGCCGACGATTTCCACAAACCGCTCTTCAGGCGCAAACTCGACGCCGTCCATCGCTACACGGTCGAAGACAATGTCGGCACACAATCGCGCCTTCTCGACCGCATCAGGTCCGGCGACGGTCAGCTGGCCGATTATCTTGTAGCCGTCCTGAAACGAAATCGAAACCTTGTAGGTATCTGTAGCCGCGCCTCCCTTGATGCCCGAAACACGAACTCGATTTGGCGATTCCTGTTCGAGCTGAATTGAAGAGAAATCGGCCGTGCAATCCGGTGTGATGTAACAGCCTGGGTCGCCCATTTCGTAAACTAGCTGCGACGTGACCGTCTCGATATTTACGAGTCCACCGGTATTGTCGTGCTTGGTCACGGTGAAAGTGCCGTCTGGCCGCGCCTCGATCACTGGATAGCCGATCCGGGCCATGTCTGGAATTTCCTGCCAGCGTATAAAGTTGCCTCCGGTGCATTGTGCACCGCATTCCACGATATGTCCGGCCACTGTGGCGGCGGCCAGTCTATCGATGTCCTTCATGGTCCAGCCGAATTCGTACATCATCGGCGCCACGACCACGGAAGGATCGGTGGCCCGACCGGTGATCACGATGTCGGCACCTTGTTGCAGCGCTTCCACGATGGGCTCGGCCCCGATGTAGACGTTGGCACTCATCACCTGGTCGACCCAGGGAGAAAGTGGCTCGCCGGTGTCCATATTGCGGAATTCCTCGCCCGAGGCGATCAGGCCTTCGAGGTCCGCCAGGATGTCATCACCTTCGACGACCCCGATACGGACACCACTAATTCCCAGCATGCGGATCGTCTCAGCGACGGCTTCGCGGCAGGCCTGCGGATTCACGCCGCCGGCATTGGCCACAATCTTGATATCCTTTTCGCGGCACTTGGGCAGAACCCGCTCAACCATTCTCACGAAGTCTGTGGCGTAGCCCGCTCCCGGATCACGACTCTTCAGCTTTTGCATAATGCTCATGGTGACTTCGGCCAGATAATCCAAAGTCAAATAATCGAGCGGTCCCTCGTTAACCAATCGTACCGGTCCGAGAATACTGTCTCCCCAGAACCCCTGGCCGTTGGCAATCAGCACTTTGTCTTTGTTGGGCATGGATCAGTGACGGCTCAAGTCCGCTGGTTTGCTATTGGGGAGACGTTGGATATCGAATTCGGGATTCTATCCGAAAAATCACTGGCCTTCGAGGTCTGACCGCCTCGCGACAACCGCTGGACGAGCCACGCCAAAGCCGCCACATTAGACGGTTCCCAAATCAGTTCCGGAAACCAGCATGTCCGAATTTGTACAACTCGCGGTCGCCGATGGTGTAGCCCGACTGACTCTCGATCGACCTGACAAACGCAACGCGTTGCGGCGGGAGATCATCGAGTCGTTGCTGCAAGGCGTGCAACAGGTTGCCAATGACACTTCGATCCGTGTGCTGGTCTTGCAGGCCACGGGCAAGGTGTTTTGTGCAGGAATGGACCTGGGCCAGATGCAGGAGCGAGCTGAGTCGGCTGCATCGGCCGATGAATGGCAAAGGGATTCGCAAGTCTATCGCGACTTGCTGGTTGCCATCCACCAACTGGAGATACCCGTGATCGCGGCGTTGCAGGGGCCGGCTTTGGCCGGTGGTGTGGGCCTGGTGGTGGCCTGCGATATCGTGATCGCCAGTGAAGAAGCCTTTTTCATGTTGCCCGAACCGATGCGTGGCATCACGGCGGCCATGGTAACGCCTTTTTTGGTGCATCGCATTGGCGCAGGCCCTGCCACCTATATGTTGTTGTCAAACGAACGCATCGCCGCCGCCCACTCCTTTGGCTTGTGTCACGATGTCGTTCCGCCCGATCGACTGGAATCGCGAGTCGACGAATTAGTCAATTCCATTCTGGGAGGCTCGCGTTCCGCGTTCTCGATCACAAAGTCCCACATCGCGGCCTGCTCGCCCGGCAACCTGATTGAACTGGTCGATCAGTCCATTTCCGTTTCGGCGCGGGCACGTGAAACGGACGATGCCCGCGAAGGGCTGGCGGCCTTTTTGGAAAAACGCAAAACGTCCTGGCAAACAAGTAGCTGACAAGGAACGAGTATGAAATCCAT
>JBPCVB010000081.1:0-2616 GCA_051010855.1 Pirellulaceae bacterium
GGTTATGCGGGCGCGTACCGCCTGACGAATCTGCGAGCCTACAACGAAACATGTGCGGCCATCGCGCTGGCGATGTGGAGCCACCGGATGTTCCTGCTGCACGGACACGCCAAATACATCGATGTCATGGAGCGAATTATCTATAACGGTTTCCTGGCAGGTGTATCGCTGAAGGGCGACCGGTTCTTTTATCCGAACCCGCTGGAATGCAATCTGCACTTTCCGTTTAACCACGGCAGTTTTGAACGCAGTCCGTGGTTTCAGGTCTCGTGCTGTCCCAGCAATGTTGCTCGCTTCATGCCGTCGATCCCCGGATATGCGTATGCGGTTCGAGACAACGATGTGTATGTGAATCTGTTCCTGGCGGGCACGGCGAAGCTGCCATTGGGCGATGGCAACCTGGAAGTCCGTCAGACGACCGAGTACCCGTTTGATGAATCGATTCAGTTGACGGTTTTGAGTCCACCAGATCGCCAATTCGCTCTGCGCCTGCGAATTCCCGGTTGGGTTCGCGGTCAGCCTCTGCCCAGCGATTTGTACCAATATGAAAACGATTCGCCGGCAAAGTGGACAGTGCATGTGAACGACCAACCAATAGATACCCAGTTGGTCGACGGTTACGCAGTCATCGATCGCCAATGGTCGGCCGGCGATAGAGTCACGTTGAAATTACCGCTGCAGGTGCGGCGCGTGAAGGCACACGCCCAGATTCCGCATAACCTGGGACGCGTGGCCGTCGAACGGGGTCCGCTGGTGTACTGCATCGAAGGGGCAGATCATCCGGGTCCCGCTGGCGGTTCTGGTCGCGTTCGCAACACGTGGTTGCCGGCGGATACCAAACTAGTGCCCCAGAACACGGACGATCTTTTGGGTGGTGTAACGGTGTTGAAGGGCGAAGCCCAGTCGTTGGTCCGGTCCAACAAGAAGCTGGTCACGCGCGTTCGACCATTGACCATGATTCCGTATTACGCGTGGTGTCATCGTGGAGCGAACGAGATGACGGTCTGGATCCCGGAATCAGCCGAGCGTTGTGTGCCACCGCCGGCCGATACACTCGCCTTTTCCAGCAAGAAGTCGGCGTCCTACGTCCTGCGGCCCGGCCTGTTGGATGGCCTGTGCGACCAGTCGCCGCCATCAAGCTCTACGGACATCGAATCCCCCTGGTTCACCTGGTTCAACCATCGTGGCTCAACCGAATGGGTGCAGTACGAGTTTCCCGCCGCGACGGAAGTATCAACCACTGCGGTCTATTGGTACCGAGACACAAGGTTGGGACTCGATCTGCCGGAATCCTGGAAACTGCTGTACCGGGATGGTGAGACGTGGAGGCCGGTTACCACGGACAGCGAACCTGGCATAGCGCCCGATCGATACAACGAGGTGCAATTCATTCCTGTGAAGACTGACGCGTTACGGATCGAAGTGAAGTTAAGACCTGACGCAACTGGCGGAATCCTGGAATGGCAGGTGACTGGAACGGAAGACGATAAGGGTGCCGCTGAAGAATAGTTCGCTCCACCGAAACAGAACTCCTACGACCTATGGACGGGTGCTGACCGCTGCCGTTAGGCTGGACGGTATCAGGAGACGAACTTGCAACGCATTCTCATCACCTCTGGTCCCACTCGACAGTACCTGGATCCTGTCCGTTATCTGACCAATGCTTCCAGCGGGCAGATGGGCTGTCGCCTGGCGGAAGCTGCGATCGAGCAGGGCCACGAAGTCGTGCTGGTCAGTGGGCCCGTGTCGATTGAATATCCCAGTGCGGCGAAGGTGATTAACGTCGTTTCGACGGAAGATATGTTTGCGGCCAGCCAGGAGGCGTTCGACGGCTGCGATGGTCTGATTGGCGTTGCCGCACCGTGCGACTATCGACCGGTCCATGTCGAAGAGGACAAGATCAAGAAGACGGGCCAGCCGCTGCTGCTGGAATTGATCGAGACGGCGGATGTCGTCGCGACGCTTGGGCAGACGAAAGCGGATCGCTGGATGGTTGGATTCGCTCTGGAGACCGACGATCATCGCTTGCGGGCACTGGCCAAACTAGAAAAAAAGAGCTGCGATTTGATGGTTCTGAATGAGCCCGAGGCAATGAACGCGGAGCAGAACAGCGTCGAAGTGATCGCCCCTGATGGCGAGGTGATCGCTCGGTTTGCCGGCAGCAAGATGGATGTAAGCCGCAAAATCTTCGAAATTGTCCAGCAGCGGCTGATTGACGCGAGATCGTAGGCAATTCACCAGATTGTGGCTGATTACGTGGTGGCGGCTGATGCCGTCGTTTCGACCTTTTTGGCGGCGCCACGTCATGTCCGAACGCAATAATACCGGCCGCAAAACCCGACTATCTGTCAGAAGCGGCCCTTATCGGGGTCAACTCGGCACAGCGAGGCCAGGGCAGAGGCGTTTTCGGGGTGTTGGATTTTCGCCGGAATTATAATGGCCAGATATATAATGGAATTGGCTGAAGCGGCACAATTGCCAGCCCCAATCACTTCGACGAAGTCTGGAAACGGAGATATAGGAATGATTCGATCGCTGATCTGTCTGGGTGTTGTCGGCACACTATTGGTCACTGCCACAGCGCAGGCACAAGAAGACGTGTTAACTCAACTTTAT
>JBPCVB010000082.1:0-7060 GCA_051010855.1 Pirellulaceae bacterium
TCACCGGACGATCACGTGGTCGCGGGGCATTATGCGGATTCTGACGGCGGGCGGTGGACGAAATGTCCTCATCAACACGGTGATCCGTCGTCCGGCCTGTGTGGCTCCGGCGAAATCCGGGGCGACATTGTGCAGGCAGCTTGGTAGGATTCCCGCGGAGATGCGCCCCCATGAGTGAGTCCCCTTCCCCAACGCCTTCGACCCAGGAACTGGTTGGCGACGCGGCTTCCCGGCCAGCAGTCGTCAATACGGTCGCCGATCTACGCGAAGCCATCGCTGCCGTACGTGCCACGGACGCAACGATTGGATTGGTCCCCACGATGGGCGCGCTGCATCGTGGACATTTGAGTCTGGTTCAGCGTAGTCGGCAGCGTTGCGATGCTACGGTGGTAACGATCTTTGTGAACCCCACGCAATTCGCGTTCGAGGAAGACCTGGACAAGTATCCGCGTCCGCTGCAGCAGGATCTGCGATTGCTGGCCGAGGAAGGTGTTGACCTTGTCTTTGTGCCCGACGAAGCCGAGGTCTACCCGGAGGGCTTTACGACTTCGATCAATCCGCCGCAGGTGGCCCGCATGCTGGAAGGAGAAAGCCGCCCGACACACTTTGCCGGTGTGGCCACTGTCGTGCTGAAGCTGTTCAACATGGTCAACGCGGACGTCGCGTTTTTTGGCCAAAAGGATTACCAGCAGTCGCTGGTCGTCCGGCATCTGGTCGCCGACCTGAATGTGCCGATAGAAATTGACGTGTGCCCGATTGTGCGTGACGAAGATGGGCTGGCATTGAGTTCCCGAAACGTTTATTTAAGCGCAGAGGAGCGCAAAGCAGCCCTGTCCCTTAATCGAACGTTGGCCGAGGCAGCATCCCTGATCCGTCAGGGAGAGAACGACGGACGGGTCCTTGCCGCACAAATGACGCAATCACTGATTGAGGGTGGAGTGACCGAGCTGGAATACGCCGTCGTGGCCGACGCCGAAACGCTCCAGGTCCAGGAAATGGTGCATCTGCCTGTTGTGCTGCTGGTTGCCGCCCGGGTGGGTACCACGCGTCTGATCGATAACGTCTTGATCCGGGAAGCGTAGACAAGGCATGCAACAAACCTTTTTCTACATTCCGCACTGGCTGCTCGATGGTCCGTTGCTGATTGGCTGGCTGGTCTTTGGACTGTTGGTGTTTGGCTTTCTGGTCTGGCGTAACGGCTGGTCGGCCGACGCATTTAACTTTTTGCCCGTCTACGCGATCGGCGCAGTGCTGATCTACTTTGTGATCCCTGGTATCGAGGTGACTGAGGTCAATCCGGAAGACCCGACAGGACCGGGCGTTCCTGCCGGACTGGCAATTCGGGGTTATGGCCTGATGATGTTGCTGGGCCTGGTTGCGGGAATCGGACTGGCGATTTATCGCGGTCGCCAGGAGGGATTTGCGCCAGAGAAGATCTTCAATCTGGCTTTTTGCATGGTCATCAGTGGCATTATTGGCGCGAGGTTGTTTTATGTGATTCAGAAGGCTGACCAGTTCGCGGGTCTGCCGCCAAATGAAGCACTGGGCAAGATGCTGAATATGACCGAAGGCGGATTGGTCGTTTATGGCAGTCTGATTGGTGCTTCGCTCGGCGGCCTCTTGTACGTGCGATTTGCCAAACTGCCGCTGTGGCACCTGGCGGATATCGTGGCTCCGGGCATGCTGGCGGGGCTGGCATTGGGCCGCATCGGTTGTTTGCTCAATGGCTGTTGTTACGGAGCCGTATGCGATGCTCCGCAAATTGCCCAGCAATTCCCTGCGGGCTCACCGCCCTATGTACGGCAGCTGGAGACCGGTGAGTTGCTCGGTATTCGGGCTGTGACCGAATCTTCAACGCCTAAACCGGATAATGAGAGTGGCTTCCTGTTCGCTGAATCGATCGATCCGGGTTCGCTGGCAGAACAGGCGGGGGTCGAGCCCGGCGCATGGTTTCAGGTGTGGTATCCCGACCAACAGCTTCGCGCGGTCAAGGAGCGAGGGCTGGATGTCGGCCAGCAAATTGTGATCCGTCAACAGGGACGAGTGATCCCCATTCGCATTGCCGATTTGCCCGATCGATCACTGGGAGTGTGGCCGACGCAATTGATGTCGGCCATCAACGCATTCCTGCTGATGTTGTTGCTGTGGTTCTACTTTCCCCTGCGTCGCTCGAATGGACAGGTGTTTGCGTTGTTGATCATCCTGTACTCGATCACGCGATTTCTGATTGAGTTGATTCGTCGCGACGAATTCGGCCAGTTCGGAACGTCGTTGACGATTTCCCAGTGGATCAGTGTGTTGGCCGTGGGCGCTGGATTTGCCTTGTTCGCAATGGCGCCCCCGCGGGCCGAGCATGGAATCCAGGCAAAGCATTCCGTCGACCCGACGCCGAATGGGGTATAATCCGACGGGGACCGATCGCAGGCGAACCATACAAAAAGCGGGTTTCGCGATAGCAAAAGCCGCACAATTCGCCCAAAAGGCCCGTAAAAACAGGCGTGGGGCATTGCCGGGGGAACTTTTACACTGCGTTTACCGTCGAAACCATGAACGAGATGGGGCCAGCCAACGAAGACGCCAGGTGGATCGAGCGATCGATGTCCGGCGACACCGAAGCCTTTGGCAGTCTGGTCAGCAAGTACCAGAACCGGTTGTACAACAGCATGGTTCATTTCTTGCGTGACGAGACCGAGGCCGAGGATGTCGTGCAGGAGAGCTTCGTACTTTCGTTCACTCGATTGGCATCATTCCGCGGCAACAGTTCGTTTTACACGTGGCTCTATCGCATTGCCTTTAATACCGCGATCAGCCGACGACGGCGACGTCGCCCGCAGGTTTCGGTTGAGCGTGATTTGGGCGAAGCCGGATCGGGCATGGGTGATCAGGGTCCCCAACCGGGCGACCGGTTGGATGCCGATGAGCGGGCTGGCCAGTTGCATGCTGCCCTGAACCGGCTCAACGAGCAGCATCGGATGATTCTGGTGCTGCGGGAAATGGATCAACTGAGTTACGAAGAGATATCAGAAATCCTTGACTTGCCGATTGGCACGGTACGCAGCCGACTGCATCGTGCCCGATCGCAACTAAAAGAAGAACTTGCTTCCTACTTTCAGCAAAAAAAATAACGATTCCAGCTTGTCAAGCAAACACGTAACCAAAAAGGAAACTTCAGGCTAAACCGGATTCACCACTTCCCCAAGCGAGTCCGCTTCCGCAGAGACTACCGCAATGTCCGATTCCTGGTCCGACGAACATATCAGTGCCTGGCTCGATGACGAGCTGAGCCCCGCCGAGCGCGAGGCCTTTGAAAGGCACCTCAACGAAAATCCGCGCGATGCAGAACGCGTGCAGGAGTTTCAGTCGCTGCGCGAAAAGTTGCGCACCCTGCCCCGCCTGGAATTGGACGAAGGATTCGCTGGACGCGTGGTCGAGGCCATTGAACGTACCGCTGCTACACCGGCGCTGGCGGCAGCCGCGGATGTTGCCAGTGTGGAATCGCCCGTCAAGCCAACTCGTCGAGCGTCATTCAGTCGGCCCGCGACGCTGAACTGGCAAGTTGCCGGTGCCACGATCAGCGGCCTGGCCGCCTTGTTGTTGCTGGCCATGTTTTTGGCGCCTCGACCTACCAATATGATGGGGGACAACCGGGCGACGGAACGTGAAAAGACGGCGAAATCCGGAGTGACAACCGGCGGCGAAAGCGGCCCGGGCGTCGAGAAGCAAATGAATTTAGACAGTAGCAATTCGCGAGCCGGTGGCATTGAGGAAAAAACGGAAGACGAATCGTCGGGCCGGCGGGACCAGGCCGGTATGCCAGCTCCCCGAGCTCGTGCGCCCGATGCCGATATCGTAGACCCTTCGACGATAGAAGCGTATTCCGATGACTCGCGTGACGCCACAACGTCCGAGATGCCTGCTGACGACAAAAACAGCGAGATGCTGGATGAACTGGAGGACAGGGCAAATCCCGATCCCTCCGAATTACGCGACCTTAAATCCACGCCCGATGCGTCCGCTGGCGCAGCAATGGAAAAACATGATGCGGATTCCGGATTCGACGCCGGGGAACCCGGATTGACTGAACTGAAAGAAACAGAATTCCAGCGTGGCATGGCCAATTCGCTGAACCAGCCAGAAGCTGCTACCGTCGAGATGGGGGAATTCGCGGGATACGCCTTCGATGAAATCGTGGTGGTCTCGACGCAGTCGAAGCAGCTGCAATGGCTCGAGCCCCAGGTCGCGGAGGAACAAACGAATCGAGAACTCGAAGAACAAAATGATGTTCCTGCTCCACCCAATCCGGGCGGGTTCTCGATGAATCGTGACAACTCATTTGGCGCTGATGACAAATCGGGTGACGACGAAAAAGACGAATCGGCCGGGAAGACCGATCCACGCCACCGACGACGCAGTATGAATCGACAAGGCTCGGCTGTTCCACAACCAGCCCCGGTGCCGCTGCACGACCTGATGTTCGTTACCGTCGACGCCACGGAAACTGAGTTGCAAGCCATCATTGAAAGGATGGAAGGAACACCCCTGACTCTGGGACAAGGTCAACTGATCGACATGATGAGCCGCTTCGAGCAAGCCGGTGGAGCCGGTGGAGCCGGTGGTGGCGGCGGATTCGGTGGCGGTGGTTCCGGTCAACGCGACATGTATCGCGGGCGAGCCGAATTCGAACCGCAAATGCGGATGCAAAGAATGTTGCCCAGCGAGCGGGCTGAAAGAAAGCTCGAACAGGAACAGGAACCGGAAAAACCCGGCGACATGGAAGGGGGCGACGGTCAGCCTGATTTGGGTCGAGGTGGAGGTGGTCGCGGTGGGAGCATGCCTGAACAAGGTCGACCGGCAGCCGAACCGCGAGGCGGGCAGGCACCCAATGCCAATCAAGGTGCGGATCCCGGCACACAGGATAATGATCAGCAGTCCGCACAGCCACCAAACCAGTCAGGGCAAACCCCCGAAATTCAAACGCGACGCCGTTACCTGCTGGTGATTCAACGAGTACCCGCCGAAACAGCGCCCGTCCCTCCAGCGGCCCAAGATCGCTAGTCGTCGCCGGAGTGTGTTTGCTTCTTGGGCTCACGTTGGTGGATTTCAGACGAACTACGTGAAAATTTTGGCTACCTCTCTTTTCAGATTCCTTTCGGGCGGTAACCTGTGAAGTCCGCCACCACGGGATTGAATTCAATCGCGACGAAAGAGATCATGGAAGCCAACGCACCGACCACGGAACAGGACACCAACCTCCCCATCAGCAACGCCGATCTGGCGACCATCTCGGCCGAATCCGGACCGTTCGTTGGTAACTGGCACCAGTTGATCAGCCAGACTAACTGGGAGAAGGGCAAGATCATTCTTGAGTGGCGCGAACAGTTGCGGGATAGCGGCGTGGCAGCCCGGCTGTATTCCGATCCCGCGTGGAGTCGTCTGGTCGGCGAGGTTTCTGCGCAACATGTCGGCCGATTGAGACGCACCACAGAACGTTTTGGCGAGGTCCATCAGGACTACAAGGACCTGTACTGGACACACTTTTTCGCTGCGCTGGATTGGCACGACGCGGAGATGTGGCTGGAAGGCGCAGTACAAAACAAGTGGTCTGTTTCGAAAATGCGTTATCAGCGCTGGGAGACGACGGGCAAGCTCAAGGACCAGAAGCCGGATTCTGCAGACATCATCGTTGACGCCGACGAAGAGGGGGTTCGCGCCGCACAGGCCGACACGCCACACGACAAGCCGCATCAGGATGAACCGACGGCCATTCAGGGCCCACTTCGTGAAGGGCCGGATTTTGGCGACGAAGACGCGACGCTGGCAGCAGCAGCTTCGACGACGCCAAGCCGGGTCAACATTGAGGAAATCCTGGATGAGTTGCCCAAATCGATATCGCGGCCCTTTCGCGACCTGCGGACCGCCATGACCCGCGCCCGCGATGACGACTGGAAATCCGTCAAACGTGTTCACCTGGTGGCGCTGGTGAACGAACTGAGGCAGGTACTGCGCAACCCGCCGTCACCTGCATCATCCACCGAAGATTGAGGCCTGAACGATGGGTATCAACGCACCCCTGAATCGCAAACTTCGCATGGGATTGGTCGGTGGAGGCCAGGGGGCGTTTATTGGCCGCGTGCACGCGACGGCTGCCGTGCTGGACAATCGCGCCGAGGTTTTTGCGGGCGCACTTTCTTCCGATCCCGATCGCGCTCGTGCCTCGGCACCCGATTACGATATCGATGAGTCACGGGCCTTTGGCAGCTATCAGGAATTGATCGCTGCCCAGGCCGGTCTGCCGGAAGATCAGCAAGTTGATTTTGTTTCGATTGCGACGCCCAACCATACGCACTTTGAAATCGCCAAAGCCGCGATCGACGCCGGACTGAACGTCATTTGCGACAAACCGTTGACGTTCGATCTGGAACAGGCAGAACAGTTGGCCAGCGCCGTCGATCAATCGGGAGTCGTGTTTGCGGTTACTCACAACTACACCGGTTATCCCCTGGTGCGTCAGGCTCGGGAGATGATACTCGGCGGCGAGTTCGGCGAGATTCAGGCTATTCGGGCCAGTTACATCCAGGGTTGGTTGCGAACTCGTCTGGAATCCGACAACCAGAAACAGGCGGCCTGGCGAACCGACCCGGCACGCAGCGGCGCTGCCGGATGTTTTGGAGACATCGCAACGCACGCCTTTAATCTGGCCCGTTACATGACTGGCTTGTTGCCGGAACAAGTTAGTTGTCAGCTGCGCTCATTCGAGCCAGGGCGGCAACTGGATGACTATGGAACAGCCATGATCAAGTTCCAGAACGGTGGACTGGGAACCGTCACTGCATCCCAAATCAGTCATGGTCGCGAGAACGATCTGTCTATTGAGATCGACGGAACCAACGCTTCATTGGTGTGGCGTCAGGAACAGCCCAACGAGATGCTGGTACGTCGCAATGGCCAGCCTCATCAGCTGTACACTCGTGACCCGAATGCTCCCTTTATGAACGAGGCTGGCTCGTCTGCCTGTCGCTTGCCGGCGGGTCACCCGGAAGCGTTCTTTGAGGCCTTTGCC
>JBPCVB010000083.1:0-5044 GCA_051010855.1 Pirellulaceae bacterium
TGTGCCGACGTCGACGCAAAACGAGATAGCTTTGGCCATGCAGCACCAAACGTCGCGGGACGCGGGTTAAAATAATCAGGCCAACAAACCCGGCCCCCGAGAATTGTCTGCCGTATGATGACCGACCAGCATAATCGACCGGATATGCGTCCAGCCATTCGTTTGCCTGTTATCCTGACGGCGTTGTTGCTGATGGCGATCGGTGTTGTGGTGGTGCTGGTTATTCAGCGGTCCGCACCGCGCACGATTTCCCAGGAAACCAGCCCCGACGGATCGTGGCTGGTGCGTGTTGAAGCCTCACCCCAACTGCTGGGCGGCTATGAAGTGGTCGTCCGCGTTGGCAATGCCCAGGGCGTAATAGAGCAGGGCGGTTTCGTGATCGGTTTGCTCGACAATCTGGATTCGGCAGAGATCACGTACCGCGTCACCTTTGACGACAATGAGACGGCCCGCATTGGCGATCGCGTAATTGAGAAGTCGAAGTATTTTCAGTAATCAATACTCGTGTTTGTTGAATCCCGGACGAAGACGAAGATTAAGACGAGGACGAGGATGAAAAAGGGAGCTAGCCCTCCAGCGGCAACAGCTCTTCCCAGGGATTTTCCCAAGGCTGCCACTTTTCCAAATAGTCCGAGTAGATCGGATAGTCGTCGGTGCGGGCCTGCAACCATTTCTTCGCGTCCACAAACAGTTTCTGCTCCTGTTCCAGTTTGAGCTTGCCCGTCATGACCATCGCGCGGAGGAATACAAAGTAGGTATCCAGAACGTCGCAGCGGCAGTAATCGTTAATGGCTGCGACCTCACCTTTGTCGTACAGGTCCTGCACCTTGTCGCCCGAGATATCCATCTTGCCCGGTATGCCGATCAGGTTGGCGATGAGATTGAGTCCACCATTGAGCCGGGTGGCACCAAAATTGGTAAACAGATCCTGCAGGTCCAGATGAGCCCCCAGATTATATCGGTTACGTTTCTGGTTGTACGCCGAGTCCTTCATGTTGAACCAGTCGGGCACGGCGATGCCGAAGCGAAACGCGGCCAGCTCCAGCAGCGGGATATCAAACCCGCGGCCATTGAAGCTGATCAGTGTCGGCATATCGTATTGCAGCCAGCCTCGCCAGAAATTCTCCACCATCACGTGCGTGCGGTACTCGGGTTCATCGAGCGTCACCAGGTCCAGCAGCCGAAACTTCACGTCGACCTTGGCCACCGCGATCGAAACCGGCTTTTGAAACGTGTAGGGGATGAAATCCGTGCCGTATTTTTGCCGACGCTCCTCACGATAGCGGGCGACGGCCTGAACCTTGGTCAGCTTTTCCCTGGGATACTTGATCGAAGCGACCAGATCACCATCGGCGACCGATTCCACGTCGAAAACGAGATAACAGACGTCCGAAGAGTCTGCGGCGGGCTTTTTTCCAGGCATCACCTGACTTTAGTGACTTATCTGTTTGCTGAAAAGCAGCGTTGCAAAGTCATCAGGGCATAGGCGGTGCCGTATTGCTGGTGATAGTCGTACAGCGGGTAGTCCCACCAGCAGCCGTTTTGCTCCTGTCGGTCCAACATCAAGCGGGCCAGCATGCCCTGATAGGGTCCGCGATCGTCGGCCGGCAATTGCTCGATACAGTGAGCAGCATAGTAATGCCCGTAATAATAAAAGTAGCCGGCGACGGCCATCCACGACTCGTGCGGCACCGGTCGCTTGCGCCCCATATCCAGCCAGCCGTTACGTTCGTACAGCTTCACCAGCCAGTGCCTGAGCACGTTGTCCGTAATTTCCTCGTCGCCAAACATGCGGAGTGCGACGTTGCAGGCCTGGCTGCGTCCCAGACTGCCGCCGGGCCGATTGATACCCATCATGGGTTTGTTTTTCAGGTATTCACCGTACAGATAGGTGAAGTCCGGTTTGCGTTGCCGAATCGTGGCAGCAATCGCCCGATCGACCGTGCGCTGATTGAGCTCGAACCCGGCCGCCTGGGCGCGATGCATGGTCACCAGCACCGTTGCGTTCAGAAAACTGGTGGAATCCGAGGTCGGCTTGCGACCACCATAGCGAAAGTCGTAATAGCCCCATCCACCATCGACCGATTCGTAGGCGTCCAGCATCTCCAGTTGCAGCTTGACCAGTTCATTGATCTGCTCAACTTTTTCGTCACTGATGCCTTCGCGTTGGCGCAGGGCAAGCAGCGCGGGAATCGCGTACGCATGACCCCAGCAGTTATATATGGCGTCGCTGGTGGCGCGTCTCAATGTCGGCAGCTGTTCCAGCAACCACGCCTCAGCCTTGTCGACACAGGCCTGAACGTCCTCGTTATCCGCGCCGGTCTCCAGCAAGGCAGTGACGCACATGGAAGTTGTGGCCATGCGAAATGCATCATGGGCGCCGGGGATGGGCGCGTAGATGTTCAGATCCTTGGTATTGGTGGCTGCTCCCCAGGCGCCGGTTTCGCGCTGGCAGCCAATCAGAAAATCGATGCCGCGATCGATGGACTGCTGAATCTCGATTTGCGATGGCGCATCGAACTCGGGAATAGCAGGCGGCTGGCTGAAGTCGTAGGGGTCCTCGACCAGTCGCTCGGGGTCGTCGGCCGTTTCCTGCTGCGTTGCTTCTTGTTGCGGGGGTGATTCCACTTGAGCCCACGCAGTTCCAGCGCTCAAGGTAACGGCCAGCAGCCAGATCAAACCGGTATTTCTCATCAAACAAGCCTTTCATGAGAAGTCAGGATCGCGGCCCTCGCTCACGCATCGGGCTCCGTTCAGCACGCCCTCGACTTACTCGGGTCGTTTTGTATAGATAATGTCGTCGACCAACAGACCTTCAAGGATTTCTGTTTTTTCGTCGCTGGTCAGGCCCACCGAAACTTGAGTTCGGTGCGGGCCCTCCTCAGTTTTGACGTAAACGTAATACTGGGCACCATCGTCGGTGAACACGGCCGATTCGGGCACCGCGATGGCCTCTTCGTTCTGGCGTATCACGAAACGCACGTCGCAGGTCATGCCGGCCATCAGATTCTCAATGTTGCCAACCAATTCCATGGTGCAGTCGTATTTATCGGCTTCAAACGGGATGTACGAGATGTCGGCGACCTGAACACCTGCATGGGTTTTGGGGAACGCCGTTGGCGTCGCCAGTCCAGAGCTGTTGGCCGAGATGTGTGCCAATTGCGCTTCGCTGAGGGCAGCCCGCAAATGCCACTCGGGACTGACGATGGTCAGCATCACCTTGTCATGTGGTACGGATTGCCCGATTTCATAGTCCCGGTTTTTGCCCGAGACACCCAACCACTGGCCTCGCACGCAACGGCCATAGTACAAGTAGCCGGCAGCGGGAGCGGCCAGTTCCATGCGAGCACGATCGTTTTCCAGGTCTTCCATTTCGCGCACCGCTTCTTCAAACGCCATAACGGACTTCTTCAAGTCAACTTCGGCCTTTTCCAGCGCGATGGGCAATTCGGTTTTGGTTCGTTCCAGTTCGAGTCGGCTGCGTTCGAGTTTTTCCTGCGATTGTTCCAGTTCCCTCGGCAAGTCGACTCCCAGTGTGCGGGACGCCCGCAACTGGGTCTGTTCGAGGTAGAACTGCCGGTTTTCCACGTCACGCTGAGCACGCTTCAGCACGATCTCTTCGGATTCCTCGGTCAGTTCGTCCTCCTCATACATGCGTTGCAGCTGGTTGAGTTCCTCCTGAGCGTACTCGAGCGAATATTCGGAGCTCTCGACACTGTGCCGCGCGGATTTTTCGCGATTGGGCCGGTCGACCTCCGTGAAGTATTTATAGTCCTGTTCAGCGTTACGCAGGGTGCGTTCGGCCAACTGCCTATCCAGGTCAATGGTGCCGTTTTTGAGTTCGAGTTCCAGCGCGGCGCTGTCCCGATTCAACTTGCCCAGGCGTGATGCCTGGCGGCTTTCATCCAGTTTGCGATCGATCTCGTCCGTTTCAAACCGGGCAATTACCTGGCCTGAATCCACCATGGTTCCCTCTGGCAAAACCTCCTCAATTACCAGATCGGTCCAGTTCTCGGTTTCCGGACTCACCGCCTGCATGGATTTTGATTCCACGGTCGCGGTTACATTTTCCACAACTTCAAAAAAGCCACGCTTGACGGTGTGGAAGTCCCCTTCGTCTTCCTGAGCAAGGGCGATTTCGCCAAAACAACCAAGGACAAACGTAGCGGCCAGCAACCAGGGCAGTTTCATGGTGTGTATTCCCATCAGATAACTTTGGTGTTCGTATTCGCAGTATACCTGATCACAGGGGGCGGGCCAGTTTTGGAAGCCGACCGCTTGCGATAAAATCCCTGCGGAATTCCCCATGGAGAGCACAATGAACCGACAACGGCTACTGGATCGTTTCCTGCAATACGTGCAAATCGATACGACGGCCCGCGAAGGCGTCGACGAGTATCCCAGCAGTCCGGGCCAGCTTGAACTGGGGCGGCTGGTTGTTAACCAGTTGCAGGCCATGGGGATCGGAGACGCTGTCCAGGACGAACACGGCATCGTGATGGGAACGGTGCCCGGCAATGTGGATGCTCCCACCATCGCCTTCAATGCTCATTTCGATACGTCACCCGAAACGAGCGGTGCCGGCGTGAAACCGCAAATCATCGAAAGTTATGCAGGAGGCGACATTCCGCTGAGTGGCAATTCTGACATGGTGATTACTCAAGCCAAATGCGCAGAATTGTCCGACCTCGGTGGAAAAACACTGATCACCACCGATGGTACGACGTTGTTGGGAGGTGATGACAAGGCAGGCATGGCCATCATGATGGAATTGGCCAATACGTTGCTGGAGAATCCCGACATCCAGCACGGCCCGATACGCTTGCTGTTTACCTGTGATGAGGAAATCGGCCAGGGAGCATTGCATGTCGACGTGAACAAGGTCGATGCGACGGTGGCGTACACATTCGATGGCGGGGGGCAGGACATGGTCGATATCGAGACTTTTTCCGCCGACCTTGCCACAGTCACTTTTAAGGGCGTCAACATTCATCCGGCGATTGCCAAAGACAAGATGATCAACGCTATTCGCGCTGCGGGCGAG
>JBPCVB010000084.1:0-2853 GCA_051010855.1 Pirellulaceae bacterium
CGCGTTGATTGCCTACCTCGTCCGCGCTCAACTCGACGCGGAAGAAGGGTACGGCCGCGACAGTCCCAACTTTGGCGGCTGGGACCTGACGGGATGGATGGAAGGAGACCGTCCTACCACCGGCACCAACATCTCGGTTTCGTCGTCGGTTGTAGAAGCGTTGGCTCGATACTCCGAGCACCCCGATGTCGCTGATGCCCTGGAGGCCGCGCGACTGTGGGTCACGCGTGTGCGCAGCGAGGATGGAGGCTACTTCTTTCACCCGCGTCGCAATCACGATGGCAACAAGGCGGGATGGAACGACGAAGAAGAACGAACATCGCCTCGCAGCTATGGTTCGGCAACCGCCGATGGACTGAGGCTGCTCGTGTTGCTGGGTACGCCCGTCGATGACCCTGAGTTACAGGCCACGGTCTCGTGGCTGGTTGAACATGATGCGTGGCCACAAGTCGCCGGTTTCGCGCATGAAACCGAGGAAGAAGGCACCTGGGCCAATGGACTGAGGTACTACTATTACCAGGCGATGAGCCGGTCATTGCCATTGTTGCCCGAGGAAAAGGCAGATGAATTGGCTCGTCGAATTGCCGAAGTCCTGCTCGATGAGCAACAGGAAGATGGATCGTGGACTAACGAAAACGCCCGGATGCGTGAAGACGATCCGCTGATCGGCACCGGTTTTGCGCTGATTGCATTGCGAAATGCACAAAAGTGGCTGGAAAAGTGAGGCTGCGGCTTCCGATAATTACAGCATGATCGCCACGCCTGTCATTGCCAACAAATCGTCGCGCGAACCGGTGTTCTTTGTGCACGGGTTTTTGTCCAAGCGGCTATTGATGAAGCCATTGCAATGGCAAGTAGGTCGGTATGGTTTTCCGACGGCCGGCTGGGGCTATCCCAGCTATCTGGGCTCGTTGAAATGGCACGCCTCGCGATTGCGACCGGTGCTGGAACAATTCAGCCGGCAACACGAACAATTTCACGTGGTGGCGCATAGCATGGGCTCCATCGTATTTCGGCTGGCAATGGAATACGGTCCGCTAAACGGGCTCGGCCGCGTGGTCCTGATGGCCCCTCCCAATCAAGGAACACCAACGGCTCGATTAATCTCACCGCTGTTTTGCCTGTTCTGTGCTGGCGTTCCCGAATTGTCCGACAAGCCAGCCAGTCTGGTTCATCACATTAAGACGCCGCAGCCACTGGAGATCGGGATTATTGCCGGCAGATTCGACTGGATCGTTCCCCGGTCGCGAACTCCGCTGCCGTGCCAGGTCGACCACATTTGTGTGAAGTCGACTCATAACACGATGCTGGTGCAACCGCGTGTTGCTCGTCGAGTGGTGGAGTTTCTGGAAAACGGTCATTTTCAACGCGAAACATCGTAACGCCACGCTCACTCTGGGGCATTCGATTCCAACGCGTTCTTTTCGCCATTTGAGTGCGTTTTCAGAAATTCCTTGACGACCGGACGCCCATAAACACGCGGGTTGATGTGCGGTCGTTTTTCCAACAGCAACTTCTGGGCTTCCACTGGCGACAGGCCCAAATTTCGAATCAGCCAGCACAGTGCAACCGTCGCGCTACGCGCCCGCCCCGCTTTACAGTGCACATAGGCGGTACCGCCACCCGCCGTTTCCTGTTCGATGAAGTCGACGGCTTTTTGTACGTTTTCCAGACTGGGATGCGTGAAATCCACCGTGGGCACGTGCAGCTGCTTGATGCCGTATTTTTCGTACGCTTCCTGCGGCCCTTCATACTCCGCACAGGTATTTACCACGCACGTCACTCCTGCCTCGGCCAGCTTCGGAACATCCTTCTCAAATGGCATCGCACCCACGATTAGCGTATCGTCGATGCGGTCCCACCAATTGCGGACCTTCAGCCAGCGACCCAGCAACATGTTCCAGATCAGCGTCGGTACAAAAACGATGGTGGCCTTGATTTTATCCCACAAGGTTCGGCTTCCTTCACGTCTGTCGATGAGGCGGTGCGGGACGATTCTGAACCAGTTGACGCTGCAAGGCAATCGTGAAAAATGAAGGACGAGCAGCCGATGTCGTCAGTTTTCAAGGAGAGAAACATGTCCGAGTCCATTAAGTCCCTGATCACCAGCGGTACCAAACTGTGGCTGGACTCCATCGATCCGGATCTTGTTATGGAAAACAAGGCCATGGGCGCGACGGGAGCAACCAGTAATCCCATTATTGTCGCTGATCTGATCAAGACCGGCCGTTTCGATCATCTGCTGCAGCAATTCACCGGCACCTGCGAAGACCACACTGAAATCGCCTGGGCCATGACTGACCAGCTCGTGCAAAACGCCCAGGATAACTTTCACGACGTGTGGGCCAGCACCAGCGGCAACGACGGCTACGTCAGTTTTGAGCTGGATCCCATTCTGGAAGACCCTGCTCGCGGACCCGAGCACGACAAACGCGTAGCGCACTATATCGACAGCGGTTTGCACTGGAGTCGCAATCACGACAACCGGCTGATCAAGGTCCCGGCGACGCCAGCCGGCATTGAATCGCTGGAAGAACTGGTGGCCGGAGGCGTCAATCCCAACGTGACGTTGATCTTCACCGATCGCCAGTACATCGCGGCCCGCGATGCCGTTTGGCGCGGGGCCCGGCGACGACAGAATCTGACCAGCTTCAAAAGCGTCTATTCCATCTTCGTCTCTCGTATCGATGTTTACACGGCGAAACATTGCACGGCGCTGTCCGCCGCCGCGCAGGGGCTGGTTGGCATCGTCAACGCCCAGCGTATCTGGCAACTGAATCAGGAATACTGGTCGGACAAGCCTTGTCCACTGCAGCAGGAAATTATCTTCGCCAGTACCGGAACCAAAAAACC
>JBPCVB010000085.1:0-6454 GCA_051010855.1 Pirellulaceae bacterium
ACTGGGCATGGCCCGATTGGGCATGGCCAATGTCAACGAAACCGCCAACATCTCCGAAGCGGACTTGCAGGAATTTACTGACAAGTCACGTGCCGCCATCAAAAAAGGTACTGGCTGGCTGATCAAGTCAATCAACAGTGACGGAGGTGCTGGCCTGGATATCGGTACGGCTTCCGATGTCGCCTGCACCAGCGTGGTGGGCGTTGCCCTGCTCTCCCAGGGCCAGACACCGATGGAAGGCGAACATCACAATCGTCAAAAGAGACTCGCCAACTTTTTGCTTCGCCGAGTCGAAACGATGGGAAGCAGTGGTGCACTGCAATCGACTCGTTCGCAGATTGAAGGCGACCTGGGTCCTTATGCAACTCATTTCTTCGCGACGATCTGCCTCGGACAGATGATGGGCGAATCGCCGAACGTCGATCGCTACTTTCGCGCATTGCAGAGACTGGAAGGCTACATTTCGTCGAACCAGCATCGTGATGGTTCATGGGGTAGCGATGCCTGGGCGCCGCTGCTGGCCACCGCATGCGGCTGGATCAGCTTACGGGCAGCCAACTTTGCCGGGATCAGTGTTGCCGGTTCGTCCGATGCGGCCGGAGAATATCTGATTCGTCAAATGCCCCAGCTGGGCCGTGAATGGGGCACGGGTTCGTGGTATCACCGGTTGTATGGCACGGCCGCGGGCCTCCGCGTGCTGTATGCCATGGGGCGCGACCAGGAGGAAAAGGCGAAGGACGCCCTGGCGGACATTCTGGCTCTGGTGGAAACCAACAGCCGTACTTTTGGTGCTGCAGGCGGCGAAGAATACCTGACCTTCCATTACATGACAGAAATGCTCATGCAAATGGGCGGCGACAACTGGGTTCGCTGGTATCCGAACGTACGTGACAAGCTGATCGACGTGCAAAATCGGGATGGTAGCTGGACCGGTCACCACTGCATCACCAGCCGAACGTTCAGCACTGCCTGTGCCCTCATGGTCCTGAGTGCACCCAACCGATTCCTGCCGATTTCACAGGTCTAGGCCAACTCGCTATTCCTTTTTGTCAATCAACGGGACCGGGGTCCGCAGTCAGCGCTGGCGAGCAGAACCCTGCTTTGCCATTGCCAGCCAGGTCAAACCAGCTATATTTCAACACCTAAATCAACCGCCAAAACTCGCTCAGGGATAATCGATGGCCAAACCACAACACAAAGTCAAAAAAGCCAACCACGGCAAACGTCCTGCCAATGCCAAGGCCCGCAAGGCAAAACGCAAGAAGATCAAGACTCCATAGGATGGTAAGCCATCCTGCCTCAACTGAATTTTCGGGCCGGTGCCTCGCAAGACGCACCGGTTCTTCTTTTTGCCACTACACCGGTGTGATATGGGACGCCGCTCGCTGCCAAAAGTCGATCGCACTATCTCGATTGCCGAACACTATGTCGAGCTGGATGACCTGCAGACGCCCTGGGATCCGGGTGAGTTTTTCGGCTTCTCCGGTGATCTGGAACTGGAGATTGGCAGCGGCAAGGGGCTGTATCTGCTGAACGCTTCCGGGCAACAACCGGAACGGCTGTTTCTGGGTATCGAAATCGCCAAAAAATACGCAATGTTTGCCGCCCGGCGACTGGCCAAACACCAGCGGAAAAATGCCCGCATCATCCGCGGCGACGCCATGCGTTTTGTCCACGAATTTGTCCCCGACGACAGCGTGTCCGCACTGCACATCTATTTTCCCGACCCCTGGTGGAAGGAACGTCACCGACGGCGACGCGTGATCAATCCGCAGATGATTGGCGACATTCAGCGGGTCTTGCGAACGGGTGGCCGTTTCAATTTCTGGACAGATGTTGAGGAGTATTTTGAAACGGCGTGTGCCACGATCACCGAACATTCGGATCTGCAAGGGCCCCAGACCGTGGCCGAGCAACCGTCGACGCACGACATGGATTTTCGCACGCATTTTGAACGCCGTATGCGACTTAATGAACACCCGGTTTTTCGCAGCCAGTTCGTGCGGCGATGAACCCGATGGATGACCGGCGGGCGGGCTCTTTTGCATCGGTAAAAATCGCACTCGGCACGGTGGCGGTTGTTCCCAAACAGCCTCGCAACTAGAATTCGGGCAGACCTTGATCGGTACGCAATCAGCCCCGGCTGCCGGTTACACCCAGTTCTAATTGCAAAGCATTCCCAGCCCCAAGGGTAGCCTTTTCATGTGTGGAATTGTCGGGATCGTCGGCAAACACGACGTGAATCATGACATTTACGATGCGCTGACTGTGTTGCAGCATCGTGGTCAGGATGCCGCCGGCATGATGACATGCGATAACCTGCGTTTGCATCAACGCAAATCCAATGGACTGGTCAAGGATGTGTTTCGGCTGCAGGACATGCAGCAATTGCACGGCAACATTGGACTGGGACACGTGCGGTATCCGACCGCCGGTAGTTCCAGCCCGGAACTGGCCCAGCCGTTCTATGTCAACTCGCCATTTGGTATCAGTCTGGCGCACAACGGCAATCTGACCAATACCGACAGTCTGGCACGCGAGTTGTTTCAATCTGACCAGCGACACCTGAATACCGATTCGGACTCGGAAATTCTTTTGAACGTGTTCGCTCACGAGTTGCAAAAGATCGGTAACCTGGTGCTGGAACCTGACGATGTGTTCGGGGCGATCAGGGCCCTTCATCGACGCTGTCTGGGCGCCTATGCCGTGGTCGCCATGATCGCCGGATACGGGATCGTGGGCTTTCGTGACCCCAATGGCATCCGGCCTGTTGTGTTCGGCAAACGCGAAACCGAAAACGGTCCGGAATACATGATTGCCTCGGAAAGCGTCGCGCTGGATGTCCTGGACTTTGAACTGATTCGCGATATCGCACCCGGAGAAGCGATCTACATTTCGGTTGACGGGCATGTACATGAACAAAAATGTTCCGACGATCCCCTCACTCGACCCTGCATTTTCGAGCATGTTTACTTTGCTCGCCCCGATTCGTTGATGGACGGGATCTCGGTTTACAAGTCACGTCTGCGAATGGGTGAGAAGCTGGCCGACAAGATCCTCAGGCTGATGCCCGAACATGATATCGACGTCGTGATCCCGGTTCCTGACACCAGCCGCGTGGCCGGTCAGGTGCTGGCTTATCGACTGGGCGTCAAATTCCGCGAGGGCCTGATCAAAAACCGCTATATCGGCCGTACCTTCATCATGCCGGGCCAGCATATTCGCAAGAAGTCGGTTAGACAAAAGCTGAATCCGATTCCCCTGGAGTTTCGTGACAAGAACGTTCTGCTGGTGGATGATTCCATCGTGCGAGGTACGACGTGTGAAGAAATCGTCCGCATGGCCCGCGAGGCGGGGGCTCGCAAGGTCTATTTCGCTTCCGCGGCCCCGCCAGTCAAATACCCCAATGTCTACGGTATCGACATGCCCTCGGCGAATGAACTAATAGCCCACGGTCGCAGTGACGAAGAAGTCTGCAAATTGATCGGGGCAGACTGGCTGGTCTATCAGGAACTGCATGATCTGAAAATGAGTCTGACCGAGGGGAATCCGGAGATTACCGAGTTTGAATGTTCGGTTTTCGACGGTCGCTACATCGTCGGTGACGTGGATCAAACGTACCTCTCTCGACTGGAATCGCTGCGTAACGATAATGCCAAGGACAAGGCCAACGCCTCGTACCTGTCGGACAGCGATTACGCTGTCGGCATGCAGTAACGACCCCGTCACTGACAGACACCAACCCCCGGGTCCTCCCATGGTTCAGGTTTCCAACTGGCTGGCAAATCGTACTTCGCTGTTCGACAGTAGCGGCATTCGCGAAGTCTTTGACCTGGCCAAACAACTTAGTGATCCCATCAACTTGTCGATTGGACAGGTGGACTATCCGCTGCCGGTGCCGGTGAAGGAATCGTTGATCGAGTCGATCGAGCGGGGCAACACCGACTACGCGCTGACTCAGGGCATCGCCCCTTTGCGACAGCGTCTGCGTGAGGAAGTGGACAATGAATTCAATCAACCTGGACGCGATGTATTCGTTTGTTCGGGTATCAGTGGCGGCCTGGTTCTCAGCGTTTTTGCACTGATCGACCCCGGCGATGAAGTCATCATCTTTGATCCGTGGTTTGTGATGTATCAGGCGTTGCCGCAATTGTGTGGCGGTGTCCCGGTGCCGATCAGCATCTATCCTGATTTCCGGCTGGATATCCAGAGGGTCCGCGACGCGATTACTGCGCGGACCAAAATGATTATCGTCAATTGCCCGGCGAACCCGACCGGAGTCAGTTTCAACCGCGAAGAGCTGCAGCAACTGGCCGAGTTGGCGGCCGATCAGGACATCTGCCTCGTGTCCGACGAGATCTACAGCAAATTCGCCTATGACGGTCCGCATATATCACCCGCACACTTCAATCCCGAGACGATTGTGGTAGACGGATTTTCCAAAAGCCATGCCATGACCGGATTGCGATTGGGCTATGTGCATGGTCCCGAGCCATTGATCAATGAAATGATCAAGCTGCAGCAATTCACTTTCGTTTGCGCGCCGCATCCAGTCCAATGGGCCGGCATCACTGCGCTCGACACGCCCATTGACCACTACGTCGACGAGTACCGCAAGAAGCGCGATTACATGTATGACGAGTTGTCGAAATATTACGAGATCATCAAACCGGATGGCTCGTTTTACCTGTTTCCGCGTCTACCCGACGGGATGACCGGTCGCCAGTTCATGGAAAAAGCCATCGAGCACAATGTGCTTTTGATCCCGGGGAAGGTATTCAGCAACCAGGACACGCATTTTCGCCTGGCCTATGCCGTCGCCGATGACAAATTGCAACAAGGCGCCGAGGTTCTGAAGAAAATCGCGCATTAATTGCTTTGTCGTATGTCCGATCCAGTTACCTATTCCGAAGTTTTTTGGTCTGCCGCAGACGGCACCGAAATCGCTGCCCGTCAATGGACAGGCCCCCGGCCCCATGGCGTCATGCTGATCGTGCATGGCATCGGCGATCACGGCGGACGATTCGAGCATGTGGCGCGACATATGGCCACATGCGGATTCGATGTATTGATTCCCGATATGCGAGGACACGGACGCAGTTCCGGACAACGCGGCTACATTCGCAGCCTCGAGACGCTGGTCGATGATCTGGAATTGTCCCTGCAGCAGACATCCAGAATAGCGCCGGGGCATCCGCTGTTTGTCTACGGACAAAGCTTTGGCGGATTGTTGTCGATGTATTATGCCATGCAACGTAAACCGGTCATCGCGGGTGTGACTGCGACCAGTCCGCCATTGCGTATTGCCATGCGGCAACCCGGCTGGAAAGTTGGATTGGGAAACACGCTGGGCAAACTTCTCCCGAGAATGAGTGTCAACTCGGGGATTGATATCGAAAAGCTTTCTGATGATCCACAGGTGGCAGGTCGATTGCGTGCCGATCGGTATCACCATCGCAGGATTACACCTGCCGCTTACAACGGAATGATCGAAGCCGGCCAGTGGTGTCTGGAATTTCCCAACCACCTGCCGTTACCCATGCTGGTCATGCATGGGGACGCCGATGTAATCACGGATCACCTGGCCAGTCAACAATTTGCCCATCGTCACCCCGCCATGTGCGAACTGAAGATCTGGCAAGATGGCATGCACGAGCTTCACAATATGACGAACAATCGAGAAATACTCGACACGATTGTCAATTTTCAAAATACGTGTATCCGCGAAGTCCATCGGAATACAGGCTGAGCATTTCCTGTCGCTGGTTCACGGTAATCAACCCGGCTTGCACGGCTTGCTCGGCGACTTGTCGAAAACGCTGATAAAGTTCATCCGGCTGGTATTCCACGTAGCTGAGCACATCGGCAATGCTGTCGCCGTGAATTTCCTGAACAAATTCCACATCGCCCTGCTCGTTGACCTGCACGTTGGCCACATTGGTATCGCCAAACAGATTATGCAGGTCTCCCAGTGTTTCCTGATAGGCACCGACCAGGAACACGCCGAGGTAATACTCCTCGCCATCCCGCAACGCATGCAGCTTTAGCGTGGTTGACTTCTGTCCGTCCAGCACAAAACGATCAAGCTTTCCGTCGCAATCGCAAGTCAGGTCTGCGATGATCGCGTCACGCGTTGGCTCCTCGTTCAGCCGGTGTAATGGCACGACAGGAAACACATGTTCGATCGCCCACGCGTCCGGCAACGACTGAAACACACTGAAGTTGCCATAATAAATGTCTGACAATTGATGACGCATTTGTTCCAGTTCCGGCGGCGGATGGTCCAGTTCGGGTACTATCGCGGCAATCCGATTCAGGATGGTCAGGCAGATGTTCTCCCCCAGAGCCCGTTCGCGCAAACTGATCCGGCCGATGCGGAAATCCTGCCTCAGTTGATCGCGGTAATAGATTGCGTCGTTGTAGTTTTCCTGCAAACTCCGCACCTGCAAATGTT
>JBPCVB010000086.1:0-3278 GCA_051010855.1 Pirellulaceae bacterium
CACGTTTGGTCCGCTTATTGGACTGGCCTTTGTCGGTCTCGGCATCGTCGGCCTGATCAACTTTGTGGACTACGAAGTGCGTGTAGGTAACGAGTTGGCGACGCTCTCGGAAGCCGATCTGCTGGAATCTGAATCACGCGTAGCGCACTGGAAAGAGAATGCCGGTGCGATCCGCGATTTCGCACCGATGGGCTCGGGAATAGGCACGTATGTTCACGTGCACCGACTGAATCGCGGCGGCCATGAAACGGGTCTGTTCTACTTTGCCGAGAACCAGTACTTCCAGACATTGGTAGAATCCGGAGTGCCTGGGTTTTTGTTACTGTTGGCGGCGGTGTCGATCCTGTTCTTGTCGTGGCGATACATTGTCGCGTGGCCAGATTCCGATCAAGTAGCGGCCGTGTCGGTGCTGGGAGCGTTCCTGCTTCCGTCGCAAGCGGTGGCGGCGTTTTTCGATTTCGGGTTGTTCATCCCGGCCAACACGTTGCTGATGGCTGTGTTATGTGGCGTGATGGCTGGCGAAGCGCACCGATTGGCGCTCGCTGACCCGGAGGGCAGGCAACAAACGGATCGCAAGTCCCGTCAGACAGCAGCGACTCCGCGTTATGGCTGGCTGTTGCGTTGGTCCGTGTCACGCCGCGCGACGATGGTGCTGCTACTGGTATTGTTCTGTGTTGCCTCGATTTCGGTTCGCTCAGGGTATCGGAACTCGCAAGTCGAGCAACGATTGGGCACCGATCCCAGGGGAGCAGATTTTCGCATGTTGCCGCTGGAAGAAACCGAACGCCGCATCGATGCGTTGCAGCTCGTCGTGTCCGCGGCGCCCGACCCTGCCGGACTGAATCGTCTGGCAGATTTGCTGGTGCATCGTTACCGATTGCAATTGTTCAAGCGGCTGACCGATAGTGCATTCCTGTGGAATGCCGATCCCGAAACGCTGGACCCCGTGTGGGCCACCACCCAGCCAGAATATCTGCACCGGTGGGAACAGATGGAATCGCAATCCCTGACGTCCCAGGAAGCCGCATGGAAGTCGAGTCACGATTCCCTGGTGAAGAGTAACCTGATGCCGGCGATTTTTTATCTTCAGCAGTCACGGCGGCGAGCTCCATTGCAGGCCGACGTGCATTTGTTACTGGGTCTGCTGCACGCGATCGCGCCCATGCCGGACGCTGATCTGCCTCACCTTGGTAGAGCGACGAACCTGGCACCAGCCAACGCCAACGTGTTGTTTGCGCACGCTTTTGTTGATTTACAGGGTGGCCGGACCGATTCAGCCTGTGCCGGTTTTCGCGCTTGCCTGGAGCTTGACCCAGGTTTGTTTGACAAGCTTATGTCGGCATCTGTCTCGGCGTTGCGGCTGGAGCAAATCCACCGCGACGTCCTGCCCGACGACGTGCGATTGCTGACACGATTTGCCAGGAACCAGTTGAAGGCGAGTTCCGGTGCACCTGACGAATTGCGCGAGGATGTGTTGCGCCGGGCGATCGAGTTGTTGGATCAGCAGGAAAGCGAGGTCGCAATGACCGAGAAATGGAAACTGGAGCGGCAACTTGGCGACTTTCGGTCGGCTGTAGCGACGACCAGAGAGCTGATTGAGTTGTCTCCTAATGATCCAAAACTCAAGAAACAGCTGGCCGATTTGTTGGTAGAATTGGGGGAGCTCGACGAGGCGCTGGACGTGGCCAACGAGTTGTTTCAACGTGAAGCGTCGAATAGCAGTTATCGGGCATTGTATGAACGGATCCTGCGGTTGCGTGAACAACAGTTGTTGAACAATTAAGCCCGCCCACGAGTATGGTTGACCGGATGAACCGGATGAACCGGATGAGCAACGTACGATGGCTCTCCAGAGTCATCGGAGCCAGCCGAGTCAGCTAACACGATCATACGATTTTTTTCAACAGACTTGAGAAGAAATAGACTGTCGTCGCTCCGCGACTTTAGAATGATATTCTTGCCAAAACCCCGGACTGATGTCCGGGGCTAGTCACTACGGTCCCTCCGGGACTGATTGTCGCAAGGCTGCAACCCCCCCACAGCCACGCACCTACAGCCTACAGCCTACAGCCTCCCGCCTAACAAATGTCTGAAGCGATTTCCAACAAGACCGGCAAGTTCCAGCTGGCGGCATTGACAAACAACCTCGAGTTGATGTACGGCCTGGTACTGGCCGCCCAAATCCCCAGCGCGCTGGGTTATCTGAAGCGTATGTGGGGGTCCGGTCATTACCAGTTTGCGGTGCTGTTTATTCCTGTCGTCGTGATGATGATGAAGTCGCGACTGGAACAACTCCAGAACACAAAACGTGGATCGCAACCGATCGTGATATTCCTGATATGCATTACCGCTGCATTCATGGTGCTGTCGACCTTCGTGGCACCAATGTTCTGGATTTTGTCGTTTATGTTCCTGACGTTTGCCTACGTCTACGACAAGTACGGAACTGAAGGCGTGAAAGCGATTCTGCCTTTATGGTTGATCATGGCCATTGTCATCCCGTTGCCGAGAGGCCTGGATAATTTGCTGGTCACCAAAATGCAGGTGATGGCGAGCGAATTTGCCAGCTGGATACTCGATGCTTTGGGACTGGTGCACTTTCGCAATGGCGTTGTGCTGGTTACGGAGACAGATCAATTCATGACGGAGGAGGCATGCAGCGGTATTCGATCGCTGTTTTCGTCGCTGGCAGCGATCGGTATCTATTGCGTGTACAAGAAGTATCCGCTGTGGCGATTCCTGTTTAATCTGGTGCAAACCGTGTTTTGGGTGCTGGTGGGCAACGCCATTCGCATCGCCACGGTGGTGTGGGTTGCTGAAAACTGGACGCGAGCATTGGCCGAAGGCACACCGCACGAGTTGCTCGGTCTGGCTATTTTCCTGTTGATTATTCTGCTTGTGGTCAGCACCGATCGGATTTTGCAGGTGCTGATTGACATGTGGCGTATGCGCGGGGATCAGGAAGAATTTGAGGAGCCGGTTTTTGACGCCCAAACGATTGACGGTGCGACGACACTCAACCAGAAAGGAAAAAGCTGGCTGCGAGCGTGGATAATGCCCGCGTTTATCGTGTTTGCATTATTGCTGGCCTTTTGTGACATCCGGCTTATGACGACGCCGTCCGAGGGAATCCTGCGAAATCCGCTGTTTACCATGCCGCCATTTCCAATGTCAGCGGACAATGATTTGCCCCAGGCGATTGGCGAATGGGAGTTGGTCGAATTTGAGCAATTTGATCGAGGTGAGGAGCGAATCCTCGCGGCACATTCGTACACCTG
>JBPCVB010000087.1:0-11630 GCA_051010855.1 Pirellulaceae bacterium
GGTAGTTCAGACCGTCTCGTGCAGAACGAACACCAGCATCAGCTCGGGTTGATCCGGCGTTTCTGCCAGCCACTTGAGAGCTGCCTGCTCGTCATTTTGAACAATGATCAAGTTGGCCAGGCGATCATCGCGTAGGGAATCGCAGATTCGGGATCGTTGTCGACTTTCGGGTCCAACCAGCAACACACCGGTTTTTGGGGTATCGGAGGCAACAGCGTATGAAGGACTCTCTTCCTGCACACGCGCAATCGGTGAATCGGGCAAGGCTGTTGCTCCCGGGTTCAGACCGGTCCAGGATTCATCGACAGCTCGCAAACACGCCAACGCGTGATCGAGCGCTTCTTCAGCGCGTTCGGACAACCCTTGCTGCATCTGGTTTTGGGCCAGGTGTATCGCCATGTTGGCAGCGTTAAGACTGTTCCGCAGTTCATGCGCCGCTGGAATCTTGCCTGCGCATGAGTCGTTTGCCGGAGATTCAGGCGGCTCAGGAAACAGCTCCAATTCGCTGCGTACCACGCGGATATCCCTGGGAGCATCTATTCCCAGGCGAACCGTATTGCCCTGAATCGCCACCACCTCAACGGCGATACCGAGGTTGGGAAACAGCACTTTTTGATCTTCCCGACGCGTTAATACCAGCATGGGACGTCCTTTCCTTCACGTTCGAAAACGGCGTGCTTTCAGTTTGCCGATTGGGAATGGACCGTCAACCCGACATACTGTACTTTTATGCAGTACTGATGATCTGTCGACTACTCATGACGCCAGGCCTCGCAACCATCCACTGATTCGAGGAGGTCACGCTTGTGCCCGAAAGTTCGCGACTGCTGGCATTTCCCAATTTGCGTCAGGTGTGTCAGAACGAGATACCAAAAGGTCACAGCCATCGTTGACTTGCTAGCGTGCATGCTGCGTTTTCTTCGAGGGTTTGTTGAATTCCCAGGAAATTTTCGGTTTGGATTGAAGTTTGCTGAAAGGAATGTCGCAGTCGGTGAGTCTTATCAATAACCATTGCATGTTCACTTGGAAAGGAAACCAATCATGCTCGTCCTCTCCCGCAAGAAGGGCCAGTCCATCGAGATTGGCAAAGGCATTACGGTTACGGTAACACAGATCAAGGGCAACCAGGTTCGGCTGGGAATCAAGGCGCCGCCGGAAGTGCCCATTCACCGCAACGAACTGGTCATTGACGATCACGGGATCGCACCGATGCAATCAGTGAGCGTCAAGTAATTGCGATCAGGCAGGAGCCGGAACACCAAAGTAGTCGTGGATGGATTGTTTGAGGTCACCCTCACAGTTCGCGTACTGCACCAGTGCCAGCAGCTTTTGACGGTCCGCCAGAAGCTTTTCCTGCAACCGCTCGTCATTGCCCAGATCGTCAGGCAGTGCCGCAACAACTTGCACCTTCAACGGTGATAACGTCCCCTCGATGACTCCGTAACGATCCAGCATACCCAGTACGGTTTCCAGTCGACGGTCGTGTCGCTGTTTGGCGTGCAGTTTTTCGGCGAGCCAGTCGATGCCAAAGGCATTTACCTGCTCGGCGTCATGTTCCAGCATGTCATAAACACGCCGGTAGAACTCCGCATCAGGATTACTCCAGCGCATGAACTCCATTTGAGTTTCGAGATCGGCTTCGTCGTACAGCAGCGTGCAAAGTGATCGCTGGCCGTCACGGCCGGCGCGTCCGATTTCCTGATAGTACGATTCCATGGAGCCAGGCAGCTCGGCGTGAATCACGAACCGAATCGACTCCTTGTCGATGCCCATACCGAACGCATTGGTGGCAAGGACCAGGCATTCGTCCGACATGAACCAGTTTTGTACTTCGCGACGCCGTGCTCGCGGTAACTCACCGTGATAGATCAGGTGATGAACGCCGCGTTGACGCAACTGTTCACCGAATCTCTCCAGGGTACGGATGAGTGTGAAATAGACGATACCGCTGCCTGGGATCTCGCGATTAATCCGTTCGATGTAGTCCAGTTTTTCGTCGTCGCCCCACGTCTTGATCACTTCCAATGTCAGATTCGGTCGTTCGATGCCTTCGTGAAACAACCGGACGTCGGCAGGTTCCAGCCCCAGTTGCCTGATGATGTCCTGTTGCACCAGGGGTGTGGCAGTCGCAGTCAATGCAATGGTTGTCGGTTCACCGAGCAGGCTTCGGATATCTGCCAACCGCGTGTAGTCAGGACGAAAGTCATGGCCCCAATGGCTGATGCAATGTGCTTCGTCGACGGCCAACAAGTGCACTGCCCTGCCCTGGATCAACTCCACAAAGTCGGGTTTGCGAAATCGTTCCGGTGTCACGTACAGCAAGTCATATTTCCCGTCTGCGATTTCAGCATACCGCCGGTTTCGCTCATCGCGTGTCAAAGACGAATTCACAAAGGTCGCGGCAATGCCCCGCGCTGCGAGCGCATCCACCTGGTCTTTCATCAGGGCGATCAGTGGCGAGATGACCAGCGTCAGGTTGCGTTGCTGTTGGCCAGCGTGCGTTTCAGCCAGGTGCAGCGCCGGAATCTGGTAACACAAGGATTTCCCCATCCCGGTCGGCGCGATCAGCAGCGCATGCCCGCCGCTGGAAACGTGTTCAATCACGGTTTGCTGCGAACCGCGAAAGGACAAATACCCAAAGTAATGCTGTAACAAATCCGTGAAGACACTCATGATCGCGGTGGTTCCGACTGGCCCGTTTCGATCACCGCCGGGTACTGTGCACCACGGGCATCCAGTTGCTCGATCAGCAGTTGTTGCATTTCGGCCAGCTTTTCAGGTTGCGTGGCGGCCAGATCGCCTTGCTCACCAATGTCTGTTTCCAGATCGTACAGCTCCCAGCGTTGCGGATCATAAAAGTAGATGACTTTCCAGCGGCCGTTACGCAGCGCGCTATGTGGCTGGTAACCGTCACCGGCCGGCCCCCACACATGCGGGTAGTGAAACAACAGAACCGGCTGCCGCGGTTCGTCGACGGATTCCGCAAGGGCGGTTGTGAAATCGACACCCTCCACCTCGTCAGGCAGCGTGGTGACGCCGGCCCATCCGCACAGCGTGGGCATGAGGTCTTCCGAAATCACGTGAGCGCGTGAAATTGCATTGCCGCGAATCGGAATTTGTTTTTGAAGAGAGCTGCCGGCATCCGGTGTGGCCCAGGAAACAATCATCGGCACACGAGTACCGCCCTCATACGCCGATCCCTTGCCTTCGCGCAATGGCCAACAGTGTGTGTTCGGACCAGTGCCGCGTGGCGTCGTGCCCCGCGAATGCACGGATAACCCGCCATTATCCGACGTAAACACAATAATCGTGCGATCGGCAATATTGAGCTGGTTCAGTTTGCCAAGCAGTGCTCCCAGCGCGGTGTCGTAGCCTTCGACCATGCTGGCATACTGAGCTTCGTTTTCCGGAATCGCGATGTCGGTGCCAGGATACATTTGACCGCGGTAGTTTTCGATAAACCGCTCATGCGGTTGCAGCGGCGTGTGAACCGCATAGGGCGCCATATACAGAAAAAAAGGACGTTGGTCGGCCACGGCCTGATCGATTGCGGCGCAGGCTTCAGTCGCCAGGGCATCAGTCAGATGCGTGCCAGTGCCATAAAACTTCTCCAGCCCCGGCACACCCCAGGGCGGGTTGGGCGACCCGTCTGCATGATTGCCGAAGTTGTCGTGACCCTGGTAACTGCCGGGTGCTCCGGCTGAGTGTCCGGCGATGTTGATATCAAATCCCAGATTTTCCGGATCACTGCCTGCAGTGCCAATCGCACCCCAATGGGCCTTGCCACAATGGATGGTCTGGTAGCCGGCTGACTGCAATTGGGTGGGCAACGTGACGTCAGCATCCTGCCACCCGTCCTTGCGCCAATCGGCTGGTGCTGCCAGACGACCTGTCTTGCCGGATTGGTCGCGATCAGGATACAGCGTCCAGTTGGTAACCCCATGCCTGGCCGGATTCATTCCGGTCAGGATAGACGTGCGGGTCGGCGAACATACGCAATGCGAGTAGGCATTAACAAAACGCACACCGCGACGCGCCAGTCGCTCGACGTGAGGGGTACGAAAATGTGCCTGAAAAGGCGTTTCCGTTTCATGAAAGGCGACGCTGGTATCCTGCCAACCGAGGTCGTCAACCAGAAACAAAATAATGTTGGGATGTTCGGTGCTGGTTGGCGATGCGTCGCTGACATAGGCGCTAGCTACAGTAGCCAGGCCGCCGGTCATTAACCATGCAACCGCCAGGGGCAATAGCAAAAAACTGGCGGATTGAGCGGCTCTCATCTGTGATCCCCAAAATACTTGTCCCGGGCCCCTTCTCAGTTGATACTACTTATGAAGTTAAGCGTAGATTCCGTCGCCGGGAATACCACGCGTATCAGGCAGCTGCGATAAGTTGCCGGCGCGATGGGCTGGCCCGGTGCCCCTTTCCCCATGCTGACATGACCTCCCTCAAAGGCGTACTGTACCCCTCGGGCAATATCGATTTTCCACGCGACCTGAATGAATGGGCGTTCGGTCGGATGCAGAATCTGCGCAGTGACCAGGAAAAACGCATTGTGATGCATCCCGAGGTCGCCCCCATCGAATTGTCCCGCTCGCCCGAGTTGCAGGAAGAGGCCAACTGGCTGGAGTCCATGCAGGAAATAGTCAACGCGTGTACAACGGTAAATCTGGCTCGCCGTGAATCTGCGTTGCGGTTACGTCAGGCCGTTTGCGATATCAACGATGACCTGAAGCTCGTCACGCTGGCGACGCAGGAAGCAATCGACGAATTCGCCAATGCCCACTGGAAACGCATTGCCTATTTCTATGCCACACGGCATGACGGATTTCGATTTGATCTGGGCACCATGATCTCGATGAAACAAGGTGAACCGGGTCGCGAAGAACAGATGGAACTGGTGACTCGCATCGTGGAACAGCCCGAATCACGGGTTCCCAGTCTTACTTTTGATGCCACCGGCTCACACGCAAATGTCAACATCGTTGACTGGCGCAAGTCAGTTGCCGAAGGCGACAGCGGACGATTCAAGCTGGATGACACCGAAGTGCATATCTCGGTGCCTCAGGCTCGTATGCCCATGACTTTTTTGTACGAGCATCGTCGAGAGTTCAACAACCACGCCTATATCTTTTCGGGGGAGAAGCTGGAGCGGGAACTTCGACGCGCTTTCCGCCGCGCCACAAAAGCCGCTGAACGCCGTGCGCAGGAGGAAGAAGAAAAAGCGGCTGCTGAGGCAACATCCGAGGAAACCGCCGCAGAAAACAGCACCGACGGCACGGATCAGGTTGAGCAGGGATAGTGCGATTCGATTTTGCAAGGAAATCTCCCCTGCCTGGCAGATTTTCCGGTTCCTTCCGTTGGCATTACGATTTTTTCGCGTAAATTGGCTTTGCTCGCCGGCGCTGCAACCGGCACGCTGCACAACCAGCTTATTACCAGCTTATTATTAGGGGAGAATCCAGATGAACATGATCCGATTTGGCGCGATGGCCTGCGCCCTGATTGTCGTATGTAGTTCGACCAGCGAACTGATGGCACAACGTGGTGGCTGGACGTTCGCGCGCATGATGGGTAGTGCGAAACTCGATTCAACGCTGTTGGCCATAAAAGAGGTCCAGGAGGAGTTGTCGCTGACCGATGAACAGATGGAATCGGTGGCGGCTCCTGCGGAGGCCCTGGCGGAGGAAATGCGTACGGAAATGCGGGACATCTTCATGGGCGGTGGCGAGCGATCCGAAATCGACGCCCTCATGGAAGAAATGCTCGAAGCAGAACAGGAGTTCGTCACCCATTTGACCGACGAGCAAAAACAAAGGCTCAACGAATTGCATTGCCAGCGGATGGACACCGGAATGTTCGCTGACGAGGGAGTGCAGAAGGCTCTGGAACTCTCCGAAGAACAGGCCCAGTCGATCAATGAAGCGTTTTCGACATTCGATGAAATCGTTGCTGAAGCCCGTCAGTCAGGTGACTTTTCCATGATGCGTGAGATCATGGAGGACGCGGGCAAAGAAGCCGAGGATGCCATCATGGCCGTCTTGTCCGACGAACAAAAGCAAAAAGCGGAAGACATGAAAGGCGAAGCGTTCGAATTTCCTCAACGCCAACGCCGCCAACCCAAGTCCGATTTCTAGATATCACCGTTAGGGTCACTGGGACACCTGCCGGCAATTACCTGCTTTTTTATTCGTATTCGTACATCGGGTGCCACTGGCTCCGCCAGTGCCGGTGTGCGAGTCCACCAATACGTCAGCGGGGCGATTGAAGCCCGGATCCGCAGAATGTCGAACAAGGAATTTCGATCGCCGAAGTTCCATCCTTGCATTCGTTGACCGACCCTCCTTAACCAGACACTCCCCAAACTCAAATTCAACTCATGCCAGGTCGATTGTTTATCACCCTCACATTCGTCTGCCTGTTTTTGGTTGTGGGTCAGCTGTCGGCCCAGGAAACCAGTCTGCAGTGGCCGGCCAACATCTCGTCGCGACTGGATCAGGCTGGTGACAATCGCGCCGAACTGGAATCGGCGCTGCAGCAAGTCACGCCTGAACACCGGCAGGCTCTGGAATTTCTGATCGAACACATGCCCGAGGGTGACCTGCGCAGCCTCTCCGCCGAGTTCCTGATCGACAATATCGAACTGGCTTACACCGCCATCGACCAGGTCCCCTGGGGTGAGCAAATACCTGATTCGATTTTTCTTAACGATGTACTCCCCTACGCCAGTGTCGACGAGACACGTGAAGCGTGGCGCAAGGAAATGATGGACCGCTGTTTGAAAATCGTGACCGATTGTCAAACTCCGGGCGAAGCAGCGCAAAAACTTAATCGCGAACTGTTCCCGCTAATCAACGTTCGCTATGCCACGTCGCGCGAGAAGGCCAATCAAAGTCCCTCCGAGAGCATGGATCAATCGGTTGCATCGTGTACAGGACTTTCCATCCTGCTGACCGATGCTTGCCGCAGCGTTGGGGTACCGGCGCGACTGGCAGGCACTCCCAGCTGGACAAAAAAGCGTGGCAATCATACGTGGGTCGAAGTGTGGGATGGCGAGTGGCAGTTTACCGGTGCTGCCGAACCGTCCGATCAGGGATTGAATCACGCGTGGTTTTCGCATGATGCCTCCCAGGCAGATGCCTCCCAACCCCTGAATCGCATCTATGCCACCAGCTTCGCCGAAACCGGTTTGTACTTTCCCATGGTCTGGTCAATGCGTTCACGGGATGTGCCGGCCGTGGATGTGACACAACGATACACAGAAGGCCGCACCGAACAGGCAGCGAGTCTGTGCCGTGTACTGATCGGAATTCGATCTGCCGATGGCACACGTTTGTCACGGGAGATCACGGTATCCAGTTTGCAAGACGAGGAGTTGCGCTGGTCGGGCAATACACGCGATGAATCGGCTGATCTAAATGACCTGTTATCGCTGCAACTGCCTCGCAATCACAAGTTTCGTATTACCTGGCAGGAGAACGGCCAGCCCAGGGACCTCGAACGCGCAACCGAAGCCAGCGAACAGGTGTATTGGGAATTGCAGCTGGACCCATGAAATACCTGTCAGAATACCGGAGGTCGGGACCATTGTCCCGACACAAGCGAGCGGCCTAGCACAATGGCGTGAGGCTGGTCCACTCGATGTCGTTGCGGCAATGCAGGCGTTCGATCAGCTCTGCGCAATCGGGCTGCATTTGCAAGATGGTCATGGCCACGTTTTCAGCTGGCATCTGGTCCATTTCCATGCAGATCGTGAATTCGCCGCATGTACAGGGAATGATATTCGCTTCATGATCCAGCTGGTTTTGTACGAAACTGGCCAGCGTTGCGATGGGTGCTTTTTGCGGGACGGCGATCAACAAGCGGCTGGTTCCTCCGCATTTATACAGCGCGGGCATGGCCGGACGAACCAGTTCGTTGACCCACGCTGCGATCGAATCGGCCGGCAGATTGGTTTCAACCAGCATCGTATCCAGTCGCATCTCCTGCAGTTTCTCACAAGCCAGGTTGTGGGCGACTCGCATGATAACGTTTGGCAACTGTCTTAGTCTTGGACCACCCTGCTGCAGGATCTTGTACAGGCCGCCTTCGGATTTCAGGAATCCGTTGCTCATGCAGGCTTCCAGTTCCGGATACCACGAGTGAGCCTGCTGGGTCACGTTTTCGACCAGCAATTCGAACATGTCGTTTTCATTGGGGGCCTGTTCCTCATCGATCCGGCTGACATCAGCAGGCAACTGAATCTGGCTGCGCACCAGTTCCACGGATTGGCTGTATTCAGCGATGCGATGCACGATCGACAACAACTCGTTGCGAGTGAGCTGCACGAGTTTGCGTTTGAACGTCTCGACCAGCAATTCGACACGGTTGCTTACCAGACGCGAAATGTGTTTCAGCGCAACTCCTTCGGTGTCGGCGTCAGCGTTGTTTTCCAGGTCCGCTTTCAGCTGTTGTTCGCACGACTCGATTTCCAACTGCAGGTCGACCTTGCGACGCTGAATCGCTACAGCCAGCACCTGCAGCGTATTGCAGACCGATTCGGTAACTGCTGTGGCACCGGCCAAACGGTATTGTGGATCATCGATCAACTCGAAGACGGCATCAGCAATTTCAGCACGGCTGCGTCGGGCAATAACGGGAATACGCGAATCAATCAGCTCGCCAAGTGCCGGGTCCTTCGTTACGAGCGAATCAAATCTTTCATCCGTATTGATTCCCAGTTTCTGGTTCAGCACCTGCTCGGCAAACTTGATCGCACTTTTTGGTTTACGCGACTGGTTGCGCAGGCTTTCATCGATCAAGCGCAACAACTCGTTAACCGGCTCGCCTCCAAGGTTTTCCTCCACGATGGCCTGAATGGGCGTGGCCAGCCGGTTGCTGCCAAAGATGGTTCCGTTCAGCAGGTCGTGGGCCTGCGTTTCAAACTTCTGACGATCGACTTCGTCGTTTTCATCAGGATCCAGCCATTCACCGAGCATCTTGGCAGCCATCCAGCGGACTGCCTGATTGGAGATCGCTTCCTTGCCCCGGCTGACAAAGCTGGTACTCATGGTCTTCAGCATGCCGGGCTCGAATTCGCTCGAACTGCGGCACTGGTCGAAAAACGAAGTGCAACGCGTTGCCAGACTCAGGTACAGATACTCGGCCATGCCATCGACGGCTCGATCGAATTCATCCTGTTGTAAATCGTCGCCCAAATGCACAAAGTAAGTACCGTCGAACACCGATGTATCCTCAAACGCGGGGATACGGCAGGCATCACTGCCGGGGTAGCCGTTCAGGTTGTAATGGTACATCTCGTTCAGGAACGAGTAACTGTTGGCGATCGCCAGACGATGATCGCCGGCATTGCGCGATGTGCTATGTGAAAACAGGCCATACAGATGATCGTCGGTTAATCCCAGCTCACCCATGACGACTCGAGTCGTATAGGCCAGGTCCAGCAACATGCCACTTCCCAGTCCTCCTGCGACGGAGCCCACAAAGACAACTTGTGGAGTCAGACTTGACGGCGACAGTTCGGTCGTCTCGGCCGTGAGTGCCAGGTTTTCCGGCAAGGCCAGTTTGGCCAGTTCATCACTGACACGCGTGTAAATGGCTTCGTGATGATCCACGTAGGCCAGTCGGCCCAATGGTCGCAGCGATTCAGTCAGGCTCGTTTTGGGAATGTTGTAGATCCAGCGCCGCCCGATCCACGATACATCCAGTTCCTTGTCATTGCGGTATTCTTCCGGCTTGCGTAAGGGAATGGACAACAGCTCGTGCGATTGCAAAGATCCCTGTTCGTTGGCCAGCGTGGCATCAAACATTGCGCGTCGATCGACATCGATGCATAACAGTCGCAAGGCAGGAATTCCCTCTGGCGAGCCATAGCGATTGTTCAGTCGCCGCCGCAGTTTGCACAACACACGGGCACCGGTTGATCCGACACCGACAAACAGCGTGGGGCGAATTTCTGCGTTGGACTCATCCAGTGCGAACGGTTCCAGCTTGTCAACTTCACCCTCGAACTTGACCGCCGGCACGACCGATTCCGAGATCGTCATCGTCACATCGGGCTTGATCGCGTGAATGTCGACGTCGACCGCTGTGGCATCCTGGGTGTTGATGTTTTCCAGACGCCCCTTGGGCTCATCGCTCGACTTGCGACGCATGCGGTTTTTGCGTTTGGCCAACTCCTCGACGAACGAGCGGCAATCCGGATAGCGTTTGGCCGGATCCTTGGACAACGCGCGGGCAATCACCGCCTGGTCGCTACGTGGCAGCTCATTCAGGTTAGGGCGGCTGTGCAGGTGCTGGTTAGCCAGTTGGGCCGCAGTGGTTCCCGAAAAAGGACGGGTCGCGGTGAGCATTTCCTGATAGACAATCGCCAGGGAGTACTGGTCGCTGGCTTGACCGGGCTGGCCGTCAAACAACTCCGGAGCAGCATAGGCCGGTGTCAATCCATCCATCAACGACTGGTTAACCGCCTTGAGATCCTTAACCAGGCCAAAGTCGGCAACCATGGCGTGCCCGCCGACCAGCAACAGGTTTTCAGGCTTGATGTCGAGATGAACCAGCGAGTGTGATTCGGCGATGTAGTCCAGGGCATCGGCCGATTCACTCATGTAGCGCAGCAATTCTTCACGCTCGATTCCCGGTTGCCCGTGTTCCAGGCACTGGTTGAATCGCTTCTTCAGACACATGTCCGCCAGTTCAGAGATCACGATCAATCGACCATCCACGACGTCAATCCGCTCAAGCGATAACAGGAACGGGTGACGAATGTGCTTGATGCGATCGAGCGCTTTCAGTTCCCGTTGCGCACGTTTTTCGTCGTGAAAGCCATAGATGAACTTGGCAGCCTTGAGCATTCCGCCGGGCGCCTCAACCGACCACACCTCACCGTATCCACCCGTGCCGATGCGCTCTTTCAGGACATAGTCCAGAACACGCTGGTCGGGTTGCAGTGACTGACTGTTGGTGCTGGACATGCGTGAAGGACGGCGGGAGTGATTTGGTCAGTAAACGTCGACTCAAGGCAGGCTGCTCGCCGGTCCGCACACAATGCCTGTTGCTGGCGCGAGACCGGTACATATCCCTGTTAACGGTCATTTCGACGATGGAAGTTAGTAAATGCCGCCACGTTACGGGCGAACAAGCCAACTCAAGTGCTACTACAGTCCGAAGCCGCAAGGTTTGCCCTAAACGAGCCACCCAAACAGGCCATGACCCGCAAAAACAGGTGTTTGGTCTTACTCGACCTCCTGGACGTTGGCCGGTGTTGCCTGGGTCGGAGTACCCTCCTGGCCAATCACGACCGTGAAATAGCTGTTCACCACGCGGTCGAAAAACTCGGGCCGAATCTCCATTTCCAGATCCTTGTATACGCAATAGTTGCGAATCTGGCCCAGCAAGTCACGCGGATGACAACGACGCATAGCGCGTCCCTGTTCCATGTAATGCGTTTCGATCAGGTAATCAATGTAGACCTTGTTGTACTCGCATTTGAATTTCGGCGCGTACAACTGGAACAGGTGATGGAATTCCTCGACAGTAGGATCACCAATTTCGATCTTGTAGGGAATTCGTCGCAGGAACGCTTCATCCACCAGATCTGCCGGTTCGAGGTTGGTGGAGAAAATGATCAG
>JBPCVB010000088.1:0-2746 GCA_051010855.1 Pirellulaceae bacterium
AAGGATTGCGGCGCAGCAAAACAATACACGCATTGGGTCTTACCATCCATGATCAAAAACCAATCCCTTGCATCGGGGGGTGCATCGCGGGTCTGACTGTTCTTTTCGGAATTTGCCGTTCCGAAATATTCAGAAGCTCAACCCGATCGTCTTGTCGCGATCACAACGGTCGGTCCATTTGACGGTATCCCTGGCGATCGACCTGATTGCGCGTGCACCAAAATGCGCTGTCTTTGTTAATGGCCTTTCTCAGCCAGATAACGTTCCGCGTCCAGGGCGGCCATACAACCGGTACCGGCCGACGTAATTGCCTGACGATAATAATCGTCGGCGACGTCACCAGCGGCAAACACACCAGGGCGAGTGGTGTTGGTGCGGAAGGGCAATGTCCACTGGATGTAACCCTTGTCGTTCATGTCCAGTTTGCCTTGCAAAAAACCGGTGTTCGGAGTGTGCCCGATGGCCACAAACATACCGCCCACCGCCAGATCGCGATCCGGTTCGCCAACGGTGCTGTTGAGTTTTAAACCGGTAACCAGCTTGCCGTCACCGAGCACCTCGTCGACGGTACTGTTCCAAAGTGGTTCGATTTTGGGATGGGACAACGCGCGCTCCTGCATGATCTTGGAGGCCCGCAACTGGTCGCGGCGATGAATCAGGTAAATCGTGTCGGCATCCTTGAGGTTTGCCAGGTATGTGGCTTCTTCAACTGCTGAATCGCCACCACCGACCACGGCCAGCGGTTTACTACGGTAAATTGGCAATGCGCCGTCGCACACGGCACAGGCGCTTACTCCCTTGTTCTTGTACTCTTCCTCTGATGGCAGGCCGAGGTAATTCGCCCGGGCCCCGGTGGCAATGATGATGGTGTGTGTTTCCACCGGGTCTCCGCTGGCGGGAATGACTTTCATGGGCGACGAATCGAAGTCCACGTCAATGATGTCATCACCGATCACCCGCGTGTCGAAGTTCAGAGCCTGTTGCTTCATCAGCTCCATCAACTCAACGCCCTGTACTGCGTAATGATAAACGCCGTCACGTTTGTGATCGGGAGCTGGCGGCAGGTTCCAGTGCCGGTCCTTGTCGACAGCCGATTCGACAAATGCGCGAACGTCGCCGAACGGGAAGCCGGGATAGTTTTCCACTTCCGTGGTGAATGCAAGTTGGCCTAACGGAATCATCTCGGGTTGCGGCGTTCCTTCAAAGACCAACGGGTTCAGGCTGGCGCGCGCTGCATAGATCGCAGCTGCCCAGCCGGCGGGTCCACTTCCGATGATGACAACGTTTTCTGCCACGATTGCATTCCTTGATCCAGGCGTTTGGTTAGTGAGCGAAGCGACAATTATATGCCGTCGCCAAATTAATGTCAGAGGATGTATTGGTGCAGGAATTTAGACGGGGTTAGGATACAATTCTTACATCCATTGCCGTCAGATTTGATCCGCCCCTTCATGACCACGTTACTGATCGCCGTCGGCTCCTTTTTCGGCTTCATCATCGCCTACAACACGTACGGCAGATGGCTTTCGCGAAAGATCTTTGAACTGGATCCGGATCGCGAGGTTCCCAGCATCGAATTGCGGGATGACCGGGACTACGTGCCCACGAACAAGTCGATCGTGTTTGGGCATCATTTTACGAGCATTGCCGGCACGGGACCCATCGTGGGACCGGCCATCGCGATCTTGTGGGGCTGGGTGCCGGCGTTGCTGTGGGTGCTGTTCGGTTCGGTGCTGATTGGAGCAGTTCACGACTTTGGCTCGCTGTTTGTCAGCTTGCGTAATCGAGGACAAACCATTGGCGACGTGGCAGGCCGCTTGATTCGGTCTCGTGTAAGGTTTTTGTTCCTGACCATCCTGCTGTTTGCCCTGTGGATTGTGCTGGCCATTTTTGGACTGGTCATCGCCAATGTCTTCAAGATGTTTCCGGCCTCGATCCTGCCGGTGTTTCTGCAAATCCCCATCGCCGTGGTTATTGGCATGTGGTTGCATCGCCGAGGGGCCAATTTGCTGATTCCTTCGTTGATCGCACTGGGGACCATGTACGCGACGGTGTGGCTGGGCGCGGGTTGTCCGGGCGTTTCGGGCGGCGGCGGTGCCGTAGGCGAATGGGTGCGAGGCGTCAACGGGACGCTTGCCAGCTGGTCGATTGGGACGTGGACCGCGGTTTTGCTGGCCTACTGTTTTGTCGCGAGCGTGTTGCCGGTGTGGACTCTGCTGCAACCTCGTGACTACATCAACAGTCTGCAACTGGTATCCAGTCTGGCGCTGGTAATGATCGGGTTGATTGTGGCGGGCTTTGTTGGCATTAATGGTCAGCCTCTGGAGATGGTGGCACCTGCAGTGAATTGGTCGCCAGCGGGAGCGCCTCCGATCTTTCCATTTTTGTTCATCACAATTGCTTGCGGTGCGATCAGCGGATTTCATTGTCTGGTCAGCAGTGGCACGACCAGCAAACAACTCAAATGCGAATCGGATGCCCAGTTTGTGGCGTATGGTTCGATGCTGACCGAAGGATTTCTGGCCGTGATCGTGATTCTCGCGGTTGGCTCGGGAATTGGATATGGATGGAGTCAATACTCGGAAACCGGCACCGCACTTTGGTCCACCATTTATGCCGACTGGGCCTCAGCGAGTCCTTTGGGCGTCAAGGTCGGTGCGTTTGTTGCGGGCTCAGCCAACTTCCTTGTGGCTATCGGCATTAATCCCGCGATGGCGGAAGCGATCATGGCCGTGCTGGTCGCTTC
>JBPCVB010000089.1:0-5818 GCA_051010855.1 Pirellulaceae bacterium
GCCCACACCCAACGACCAGGCCACAGCCATGAAAATCCACACTTCCCGATTTGGCAATGTAGACATTCAGCCCGATGACATTTTGTTCTTTCGCGGCGGATTGCTGGGCTTCGAGGAGTGTCAGCACTGGGTCATTCTGGCCGACGCTGCCAACCCTTCGGTCGCCTGGTTGCAAAGTATGCAATCGGCTGACGTAGCACTGCCCGTGGTTTCGCCACGGCGGTTTGTCCCGGAGTATCAGGTGCGTCTGGATCCAATCGATATCGAATCGCTGCATCTGGGTTCGGTCAATCAGGCCTATGTCCTTTCGATTGTGAGCCGGGACAAGGATGTGTTGACGCTGAATCTTCGCGCACCGATTATCATCAACCTCGATCGTCGCCTGGGCTGCCAGGTGATCACGACCGACCAACAGCCGATTCAATATGAATTGACGGCATTGCCGCTGCCATTGCGACGCATCGCCTGAGAGCCAGGAATGGTTCAAATACGTTAATCGGTTTTCTGTTCCTGTTGCATCGCAGCCGTTCAGCCTGCGCTTGTCGTCTAACCGGAACGTCCGGTAGCCAGGATCTGACGCTCCGGAGTGCCTACAGGTGACAGTTTCGTCACAAGGCTAAAACGGCGTTTTTGTCCGGTCGGCCCGTGGTTTTCAGCCGATGATTCTCAACAGGTCCGATTGCGCCTTACGATCGCAGCGGATTTTGAATGTGTCCGGAACCACATTCCTCGCCGAGTATCGAGCAGGGACGTTAATTGGAGTTGGCTGGTCCGCGGGTCGTTTTGACCTGTCAGCCAGTTGTTGAATCATTTAGCCACAACCAGATTTGCCCTGCCCATTGGAGTTCGACATGTTGGTCCTCTCGAGACATCGCGATGAATGCATCATGATCGGCGATGACGTGATGATCACAGTCGTCGATATTCGCGGCGACAAGGTGAGACTGGGCATCGATGCTCCAAAAAGCATTCCCGTACATCGACAGGAAGTCTACGATGCGATCAAGCGGGAAAATCAGAAGGCGAGCGAACTCGGACCTTCCGAGACCCGCGACATCGGCAAATGATACCCGGTGCCCGGGTCAGGCACTTCTCTTGCGTAACAGCAATTAGCCGTCGGCCGCTGCCGCGGATTCAGTTTCTTCCAGAACCCGTTTCACCGTACGCACCAGCAACTCAACACGGATGGGTTTGGTCAGGTAGGCATCAACGCCCAGGATTTCTGCATAGTGCCGATGCCGGTTCCCGTCGTTGCCAGTGACCATGATGGCGGGAATGTACTGATCGATTTCACGCATGCCCTCCAACACAAGCAGTCCACTGCGTTTGGGCATCATCAAGTCGAGAATCACGAGTTGAGGCTTGAAGAACTCGATGCAGGCAAGTCCCTGATTACCATCGGGTGCCGACTGGATCTCGTAACCCAGGGGCTCGAGTGCCTCAGTCATGGTGCGGATGATAGAAGGATCGTCGTCAACGATGAGTATTTTGCGGGATGAATCAGCGACCATGAGTGTTCCGTCAACGTTGGGAGGTATTGAATCCTGCATCACGTGACGCGGGCAGTTTCATTGTTCATTTTACCAGGCCCGCACTGCATTGCCAGGGTTTCGATCGTGCTTTTCGGCACGACCGGGCCTTTTTCACTTTCATCCCGCGGGAGGGTAATGTCAACGGTAACGCCTGGGTGGCGAGCGCGCTCCTGCTGCAGCCAGCGTAAGGCAGGCGTCGATAACAAAAGCGGATATTGGCCGTGGAACGACATACAGGAACAGGACATGTGGCGGGCGATTTTTTTGGCTTCCGGAATCTTTCTCATTCTGCTCGGTAGCCAGTTGTTTTTTGTAGACCAGCTGGAAATTCGGCGATTGCGTCAGGTTGCTCCACCCGCTAATCAGGCCCAGGTGGTCAACACTCCGTTTCAGCAGGCGTCTTATCAGACACCAGGGGGGGGTGTTGTGACACCTCAACAGAAAACGGTTTTGATTACTCCCGGTGACTGGGCTCCCTGGAGTCTTGTCGCCATCGGGGCGATCGTCGTGATTTACACATTTACCATTCCCGCCCGCCGCGGACGCGCCTCGGAATAAAGAGGACCGCCGGATTGCAGACCAAACCTGAGTACCCAGGGGGACAACGAGAAACTGCCAGGATTCCGGTCGCGTTCCCCGGTTCATCCGCGAGTCCGGCCGGCCAGCCAATGGCATTTGCGATTCGCGACCAAGGCAATACGATAATAGATTAATTGCCAGGATGGCTGTCCCCGTTGTGATCCTCTTCTTTTTCCAGTTTCACCACACACCTCACTCCCAATTCCAGTCAGCTCGCCGGGGATGGACAACAAGCTTTCCACGAAACGAAGTCGCAGATCCAAGTCGCGATCCCGCAGGGAATCGGACCGTGGCAAGGAGCGCAAGCCCAAAAAAAAGCAGCAGCCAAAAAATCCCGCGCTGTCGCAGTTTTTTTTGTGGGGCGGTCGGTTAATTGTCATCTTGATGGTGCTGATGTCGCCGTGGTGGTACGGCTCGGTTAGCCAACTGGCCCGATTCGTCTTGATGGCGCTGGCCGTAGCGGGCTTGACCATGTGGTGGTTTTCCATGGCCTTTGGGATTCGCTCGCGCCAGATCTTTCCCTATTTGGCATTTCCGGTGATTCTCGGATTGATACTGGTCGGTGCGCAGATGGTGCCTTTGGGGCAAACGCTGGGCGGTGTGCTGGCACCCTACCAGACCACATTGTACGAGCAGTATGCAACGCCGGCTGATGGCGAATTGCTGGTAGAGACTGATGCCGCGACGTCCGTTCCGGTGCGCATCACGATGGATCTGGATGGAACGTCGCGTATGTTTAACTTGCTGATACTGGCCCTGATTTGCATGATGCTGGGCTGCCATTTTTTTAGCTCCCGGCGGGCGATCTTCTATCTGCCTCTGGTTGCTACGTTGAATGGTGTGGCTATTTCCTGTTTTGGATTGTTTCAAAAGATCCGTACGGATTCCGAGATTTTTGGAATGACGCTGTCGCAAGGCGGGATGGCTTTTGGTCCTTTTGTCAACAAGAACAACGCGGCCGGGTATCTGTTGATCTGTTTTGCCTGCAGCCTCGCGGTTGTGTCCGGAGCGTTTCGTCGCAAATTGGTTGCCGGCCAACGTCCGCGACAAATCATTACGACCGAGTATCCGATCTGGCAGCGGCTTAGCCTGCATGTCGGGTTGTTTTTGGCTGAACTGAACGCTACCCGTATCGCGGCATTGCTGTGCAGTCTGGCGATCGTGGTAGGTATCTTCGCCACATTTTCGCGTGGTGGAATTCTGGCGTTCGGTCTCGGGATCGTCGCTGTCAGCTGGTATTACTGTCTGACCAAAAAATCCGCCAGTATGTTACTGGCGTTGTTCGTTTCCGGCGTATTGGTGGCTGGCGTGGTGTTTTGGACCGGGTTCGGGGAACGTCTCGCAAACAGGTTCAACGTGCTGTCCAATGTTGATTTCATGGAAAACGATGTCAGGATGAATCACTGGGTACAAACGTCCGGTGCCATCATTGACTTCCTGCCACTTGGCAGCGGCGTCGGCAGCTACCTCAACGTTCACCGTCTGTATCGTCAGGATAACGAAACGGCCCTGTTTTATTTCGCCGAGAACCAGTATTTCCAGACGTTGGTTGAAGCAGGGATTCCTGGCTTACTGCTGTTGTTATCCGCATTGGCGTTGCTCATCCTTTGTGTGCGTTTTATTGCCCTGCGGGGCAATTCTCCCAAGACCGGAGCCCTCTGCTTGCTGGGCGTGTTTTTGATCGTCAGCCAGACGGCAGCCGCCTTGCTGGACTTTGGCCTGTTCATTCCCGCCAACGTCGTACTAATGGCAGTGATTTGCGGATTCCTGGCCGGGCAAGCGCATTCGTTGGCCGATCGATTGAAACAGAAATACATCTTTCGATTTGATGTGCCACGCGGAGTCACCATGGTAATGCTGTTGGCATTATTTGCGGCGTCGCTGATGTCACTAATGGCCAACTACCGCTATGCCCGTATTGAACTTGCGATGGGCAGTCTTCCCGTTCAGGAAAACTACCGCACACTCAGTCTCATGGAGACGGACAAGCGGATCGAGACGTTGCGAACCCGGCTGGATTCGCTGCAGGATGCTGATGGACTCAGACGGCTGGGGGAACTTTATATTTATCGTTATCGCATCCAGCTGTATGAGTTGCTAAAAATTAGCGCTCCGCTGATGGATATCACGAGCGAGCAGGCGCTGGACCGCACGTGGGCCCGAACCAGCCTGGATCAATTGCACGGCCTGATTTATCAGGCGTGGCAATCCGGCAATCGCAGCCGGGTCAGGAACCTGATTCGCGACCCCGATCACCTGGTGCGGGACAATTTGCTGAAGGCTGCTTTCTACTTGAAGATGTCGCGATCCCGCTCGCCCCTGCAGCCCGACGTACACTTGCTGCTGGGTCAATTGCACAGTGTTGCACCCACCAGAAATGCGGATGTACCGCACCTGGAACGCAGTATGCAACTCGCTCCGGCCAATGCCTTGACTGCATTCGTAGGGGGATTGCTGGACCTGCAGGCGGGCCGACTCGAGAGCTCCTGCAGCAAGCTTCGCACTTGCATGGAAATTAACGGGCAATTTTATCGGACCGGTATACCGATTATTGTGGCCTTTTTGCCGCCCGAGCGCATTTACAGAGATGTACTGCCAAAACATCCCATAATCCTGTACCGATTCGCCGACACCTACCTGACCCTGAAGTCCTCCGAAGAGTTGAAGATGGAGATATTTCGCGAGGTGGCAGACCTGCTGGACCTGTCAGGCCGCGATGACCTTGAATACCTGCAGGCCAAGGCAACGGTGCTGGAAGAACTCGACGATATTCCTGGAGCCATCGATGCCCGACGAAATCTGGTCAGGCTAAACCCCGATCGGCTGTACCTGCGGGTCCAGTTGGCCGAGTTGTATATGCGTGCCAACCAGCTGCGAAAGGCTGAAGAAGTGGCCCAATACCTCGTGTCACGCGAGGCCGACAATGTCAATTACTACAATTTGCTTACCAGAATCCGTGACCTAATCATCCGCTGACCCTTATTTTCTCAATAATGAAGGCTGACTCCTTGCTAGACTGGATTAACTCGAACTGCTTGACGGCGGGACGGGAGTCACCGAACGCTGATCACCCGGACTCATGATCTACACCACCATCGCCGCGTTTGTGATTGCTCTCTGCCTCGGCTTGGCCATTACGCCAATTGCCAAACGGCTGGCGGTCCGCTGGGGTTTGGTGGATCATCCTGACCAGAAGCGAAAATTGCACAAAAACGCCATTCCGCTTGCCGGCGGAATCGCAGTATTCGTGTCAGTACTGGCCGCGTTGGCGCTGGTTTATCTGTTGTTTTACGACCAGATATCGACGGAATCGATCGACTGGCGAAGATTGAGAGGATTGCTCATTGCCAGCTCCGTCATGCTGTTGGTCGGGGTCGTGGATGACCGCTTTGCCTTGCGCGGGCGCCAAAAGCTGCTGGGGCAGATCGTCGCTGCAACGATTCTCATAATGGAAGGGTTCCGTTTCTCCTCAATTGACCTGCCTTTTCTGCCAGCAATGGACCTGCAGGTCTTTTCCATCGTGGTCGTGTATGGATGGATTCTGCTGGGAATCAACTCCGTCAACTTGCTGGACGGCGCCGACGGTTTTGCCACTTCGATCGGCCTGATCATGAGTCTGGCACTGTGCATCATGGCGTTTTGGCACGACCATTTTGCGGCGGCGATGGTCGCGGCCGCGATGGCCGGCGCCTTGCTGGCCTTTATGC
>JBPCVB010000090.1:0-4774 GCA_051010855.1 Pirellulaceae bacterium
CGAGCGAACTGCGTCTGCATCCTCCAAATGTGAGCGAGCTTGAGGATCTTCATCGTAAGGCGATGATGGTCCGGCATAAGTTAGCTGAGGAGCATCCGGAATCGGCCGTTTATCGAATAGAAGCTGCGCTGAATCACGCAGCCTTTGGCCTCTTTCTGTCAGATTTGGGGCGTGACGAAGAAGCGATCCTTGAGTTTACGCAGGCACTCCGGTACTCCTCCGCTTCAATTTCATTTTCGCAAAGCCACGATCCAGACTTCGGAATAAGTAGCCCACATGCACTGTATAGCGGTGAGTTGTGTCGGCTACTAGTCAACAACGGCCGATTGCGTGAGGCAATTGACCATTGTCACCCATTAGGCATCATTTTTGGCCCTGACGCCAACATTTATTTGAGTAGCCGAAGTATGAACAGTGTTTTGCGCTTTTCAGGTCAAACTGGAGAGTTCATCGATCAATTTGCCGAGGGTGGCGGATTAATATCCCCACACGGATTGACTTTCGGTCCCGACCATAATCTGTATGTGAGTAGCGAGGGTAGCCACAAGATTCTCCGGTACGATGGTTCAACCGGATTCTTCATCGACGTTTTCGTAGACAACGTGCACCACCCCGTCGCTCTGGTTTTCGGACCTGATGGCAATCTGTATGTAAGCAGTTTTGAGCGCAACGCAATCCAGCGTTTTTGTGGGCAATCTGGAGAATTCATAGGCGATTTCGTGCCACCCGGTCATGGTGGGCTTCAGAAACCAACAGGCATCGTCTTTGGACCTCAAGGCAACCTCTATGTGAGTAGCCAAGTTAAAGACTGCGTCCTTCGCTACGATGGCACGACAGGTCAATGCATTGACACTTTTGCGTCTGTAGAGGACCCGATATATTTGTCATTCGGACCGAACGGCGACCTTTACGTCTGCGCGCGGGATAGTGAATCAGTATTCCGCTACGATGGCATGACCGGTCAATTCGTCGGCGTTTCATCAGGTCCCGATCTGAACGCTCCCCAAGGTCTTGCATTCGGACCTGATGGAAACCTGTATGTCACTTCGCAATTCCCAGGGAAGGTAATCCGTTACGACCCAAATACCGGCGCAAACCTAGGCGTGGTCATACCCTGTAACTGACACCTTTATACCCGAATCGATGGAAGGAATCGCTGGACGCGTTCAACAAGGCAATCGAGCTGGGCTGTCCACGTCAACTGCTTCCCTCGACATTGCAAGCACGGATGGACAACCCGGAAAACGATGATGACGAGGACTTTCAGCGGCTCATGAAACTGGTGCGAACACACAACACCGAACCAACTGCGATTGAGTCGCAGGGACACAGATAATTGACTGTGTGATTTGGTTCGCGAATATACCAAAGCGAATTTCCTGGCTGTGATTGTTGGACAAGCGTGACGTCCGACGAGGAAACCGTACGCTAAACGGTTGGTCGATCAGGCCCAAACCGGTTAGGACGAGCTGAATCTGGTTTTTCGGCAATACGCCGAACCGCTTGAGCTATCCTCAAAATGCTGCGTTTAGCATCCGTTTGGTTACAGGCTCGAAGGAGCGTTGATGTTTCATGTTTTTGTTTTCGGCCTGTTATGTGAGGTAACCAACCAGCAGTTTAGTTGCGATGCATCGCCATCAGCTGGCGTTGCGGATGACTGGTTTCCCCAGCGCGAGGCGGCTATCCTTGTAGTTCACGAACTTCCCGCTATTTCCGGAGTCCCCCATGAAGTCCCTTGCCCTGTCCTTGCTGATCACCGGCGTACTGTCCGCCACTGTCATTGCCCAGGAATCCGCGACGGATGAAGCGGCAGCTCCGACCGCCCTCAATTTCACCATGCAAACCATTGAAGGCGAGGACAAGGTACTTGGGGATTACCTCGGTCAGGTCGTGGTCGTGGTCAACGTGGCCAGTCGCTGCGGTTTGACGCCGCAATACGAAAAGCTGCAGTCGCTGCATGAAAAGTACTCCGAACAGGGCCTCGCCATTCTCGGCTTCCCCTGTAACCAGTTCGCTGAGCAAGAGCCTGGCAGCAACGAAGAGATCGCCACGTTCTGCCGTGACAACTACAACGTCGGTTTTGACATGTTCTCCAAGATCGATGTCAACGGCGACGACAGTTGCGAGCTGTATCAGCACCTGCGGTCACTGGAAATCGAGCCGGCAGGTACCGGCGACATCAAATGGAATTTTGAAAAGTTCGTGCTGGATCGCGAGGGCAATGTCATCGCACGCTTTGGACCGCGAACAGATCCCATGAGCGATGAGTTTGTCGCGGCGATTGAAAAGGCTCTGGGCAGCGAATAGTAGGTCGCAAGTCGAAGGTCGAAGGTCACAGGTCAACCTTGCCTTCAACCTTCGATATTCCTTGTTCGGCATTCGAAATTCCTCTGAACCGCAGAATGTCGAACAAGGAATGTCCAACCGATGAGGTTTTGCGCGTCGCGTCAGAGTCAATTTGCAATTTGCATTTTTCAATTTGCAATGACCGCCCTCATCCGGCCTTTGGCCACCTTCTCCCCGAGGGAGAAGGCCTGAAGCAGGCCCTATTAGCACCGCTACAACTTCACCACCATCTTGTCTTGGCCGAGCAAGATGTTCTCGTTGATGGATTTGACCGAGTCCAGATCCAGCGGCGGGTCGTCTGTGGCGAGCGGGTTAATGTGCACGAGTACAGTCAGTTGCGCATCGGCGGCACGGCTGACCTGGGCCACCGGTGTCAAACAACTGTGACCGGAATCGGCTGCGAGTGTCTCAAGTCCGTCCGGGAAATGGCACTCGTGCAACAGTAAATCGACTCCGCGAATTTCATCGACATAGTCGGCTTGCAAATCAGCCGTTGTGTCGGTGACGTAGGCCAGTGTGTGGTCGGGCCAATCGACGCGAATACCAAGGCTCCCACCGGGGTGCTTGAGGGGAAACGTCTTTAGTTTTCCGCCCAACGCCACGTCAAGTTTCTGACCCGCTGCTATTTCGATCCAGTGAAACGGCGGATTGACCGGAAACAGATGTTCCGAAAACAAATGTTGGCGAACCGCCGCAAGCTTTTCCGGCAGACCGTACACGTAGATGTTCTCAACGACTGTTTCATGCATCGTGTCGATAAAGAACGACAGGCCGACACAGTGGTCGAGATGGCAATGTGTGAGAAACAGGTGCAGATCAGGAGTCTGCGCCAAATCACGCACCCGAAAAAATGCTGTGCCAGCATCAAAGACCAGACCGGCCTCGGGAATCATCATGCAAGCAGTATGCCGCTGTTCGTTGGGATGATAGCCAGCAGTGCCCAGCAAATGGACGTCCATCGGGAATCTTGACTCCGCAATTCATGCATCTTGGATGAACGTATTATGACCATCCCGCCCGAATTGTCTGCATCCCGATCCAGTCAGGGGCGAAATTCGTATGATTCCTGTCCAGCCTATCGCCTTGGCATTATTCCCCAGCATCGAAATTGTGATTCGGGCGGCAAATCGCTACGCTGTCGCCCTTGTGGAACCCGTCATCACCTCAAGTTGCCTGTTCCTGCACCAGAGATAGTCATGATCAAACTGCGATTCGTGCTGCCGACTAGTCTGACTGTTTGCCTGGTTTCAGCCGTTGCTGCCTGCGCCCAGGATATGCCGTCGTTGCTAATCGGCAACTGGAAGGCCGATGTCGAGCGGACGATCGAGGCGATGCAGGAAGCCGGTAGCCCACAGGATCCAGAGATGGCCAAACAGGTGCTGCCCGGCGCGGCCGTGTTTTTCAGCGAAGACGGCAAGCTCTCCATGACCATGGAAATGGGTGGCATCGAGCATGAGACCCTCGCCACGTATCAAGTCGCCAGCACCGATGAAGCAACAAGGACGATACGGATCACAGTCAAAATGGATGAGATGCCCGACCAATCAAACAGCGCGGAAGTCACTTTGCTGTCCGATGACATGATCCGACTGGCAACCGACGACGGCAACGTGCTTGTTTTGAACCGCGTAGAAGCGAGCGAAGGTGATTAGGCCGCGATCGGTCTTTCACAAAACAACTTCTCTGCGTCTTTGCGAACTCGGCGTTGTGCTAAGGGGCAGCGCGTCACGATTTTCAACGCAGAGGCCGCTGAGTTTCGCAAAGGCTCGCCGAAGGGATACAGGCTAACTGGTTCCCGTCCCCCCGCGACCAACGCATTGCCGCTCACCTGGAAAGCGTCGCATTTGCTTAGTAGACGCAACCTTGCTTCGGAAATTTCCAGTCGGAACACCACCAAACGTCGCTTAGCGCGGTTCGGCAATCATTGATTTCCAAAAACCTGGAATCAGGCGCCCGAAACCGCACGCTGGACGTGGTGCCTTTGGGAGATTTAGTTCGGCAGGATTTGGCGAACTTGCAATCGCTCGTTATGTATGCCAACCAGGCTGTCGGTTACGATGAATCTCGTAACTCGCTGGTGCGATTCACTCCATGACGAGTTAAAGAACACAATGCTAACCCAATTTCCGATCCATACAGCAGTACTGTTGCTGATGACCTTGATCATTACCGCAACATTCGCGCACAGAACCAGCAATAACAACCAAAGTCAGCCTGGATTCCGTAATCATAAAACAAAGGACGCCAATTTATTGGTAAGGGCATCCGACGGATCATTTGTGAACCAAAACGAATTGGTTCAACATGAAGAAAAAATTGGTTCCCGTGCAAATAATCAGACAAAAAAAAGCAATGTCAACGATGGTGCAATTTGGTTTTGGACGATCCCCGCACTCATCCTCATTGTTGCCCTGGCCAGTTGGTGGTG
>JBPCVB010000091.1:0-2626 GCA_051010855.1 Pirellulaceae bacterium
GTCGGGCACAGGCTCCGTTGGAGTCTCGGTCAGCTGCGCGCAAATCAGCTGCGCCAACCGGTCCTGCATGTCAAAGATTTCGTCTTCTTTGCCGTCGATTTTTTCCGACAGAACCTCGCGGTCTGTGAGCAGTTCGTTGAGCTGAATTGTGAACCGCAACGCGTCACCCATCTTCTGGAATCCTCCGCTGACCATCCAGCGGCAACCGAGCGCCAAACCAACTTGCCGTCGGTCAAGCTGTGAATTCTCGTCAACCAACTCGTTTTGTACCTGTTGCAATCGGGCACGTGCCGTGACTTCGATGCCGGCGGCACCAGACAAGTCGGCTGTGATACTCTCGGCGATACCGGTGGCAATCCACTGGTCATCAGGGTTGCCGGATATGTTGTCAAATTCCATGACGACCAGGGAATTTGGTAGTGCCATTCTCAACTCGCCCGACGCTGAAAGTGTCAGGTCGAGCATGAATTCGCCCACCGACTCGTAACGTTGTCGACGATCCCTGGACAGTGCTTTTCGCAGGACGGCATTGATTTGCGAACACGTGCTGTCACCGGCAAGAGCGGCGGGATCTCTGGACAGGATGTTAGCCATCCGCTCGGTCGGCGTTTTGCCAGGGAACGCTGGCTGGCCGGAGATGGCTTCGTACAAAACGGCGCCCACTGAGAACAGATCCGAGCGTTCGTCCAGTTTTTCTCCTCGCAATTGTTCCGGCGACATGTAGCCGATGGTGCCCACGACCTTGCCCTGTTCGGTTAGCAGGGTCACGGTACGATCGTTGTCAGGTTGTTGCGCAAGTTCCTTGGCAAGCCCAAAGTCCAGCAACTTTATGGATCGTTCACCGACCACCATGATGTTTTCCGGCTTGATGTCGCGGTGCAGGATTCCCACGGCGTGGGCGTGGCCAAGCGCGTCCAGCAGGCAGGCCGCCTGAGACAAGGCATTCTCGATCGGCAGCGGACCCTGTCGCAGGCGTTCGCGCAGCGTTGTGCCGAGAACCAGTTCCATGGAAATCCAGGACTGACCGTCGACCTCTCCGGCTTCGTAAAAGGTGGCGATTCCCGGATGCTGGAGCCGGGCACCCGTGCGGGCTTCCCGGAGCAGACGATCCCGCAGTGGTCCGGGGAATTCGGACGGCAGGATTTTCAGGGCGCAGTCACGACCCAGTGCCAGATCCCGGGCCCTCCAGACCTGACCCATTCCTCCCGATCCGATTAGCTCTTCGAGTTGATAGTGGGCCAGTCGCTGGGTCATTTTCCTGCGCTGATTCAGTGAACTTATCGCGGTTTGCGGTTGTCACCGTCAGTCTAGGGCAATTTGCAGCACGCATCAAAAAAGCCCGCGGCAACCTGTGGGCTGACGCGGGCTTCGATAGTTTGCGGCGCGAAGGGGGACGATCGTGCCGCGAGGTGTTGTTTTCCTCGGAGACTACTTGTTACGCAGCTCCTCGCGAAGTTGTTCGATCATGGCTCGCAATTCGGAAATTTCCGCTCTCAGCAGTGCCGTTTGGGCTTTCTCCGCAGCTCCCTGGGCAGCTTCAGCGGCTGCCTGGGCTCCCCGAGCCTGGATGATGCCGGGCAACATACGATTCAGCTGGACATCCAGGTCTCCTACCTCCAGGCCACCGCTTTCGATGAGTGCCTGTAGCGGAACGTCCTGAGCGTCAACGATGCCACCGACAACAATGCCGCCGGCGTCGCGTTTTTCGGGAGTGACCGTCAAGCTGACTTCGTCTCCGTTTCGAACAGCCCTGATTGTCAGTTCCGACTCGTCTTCACCAGCTTCCTGAACTGCCTCGACGAGTTCATTGATTTCGCTCAATGACGTGCCATTGGCTTCGATGAGGATATCGAACTTCCGCACGTCGGCTTCCTGGGCCGGCGATTCCTCGACGACGTCCTCGACCAGTAAACCGTGCGGCAACCGCAACTGGGCTTTCAGACCTTCACCGATTTCCTCACAGCTGACGCCGATGCGAAATCCGCTAGCGCTGCGATCGAGCTGCAGGATCATGTCATCCGGAGCAACTGTCCATTGGCCTTCGCCGTCACCCACAAACACGCCCTGTCCGCCCGCTTCGAACTGAAATGTCATCGAGGCTGATTCATCGAGTTTGTCAAGTTCCACCACTTCCCGTTGACCTTCGGGTCCAATCAGGATGGCGCGGCCGCGGCGAACAAACGTGTTTCTATCGGAGTCTTCCGAGTCCTCCCCTTCCTGTTCCAGCACGAATACACCTTCGGCATCACTACGATCGAGCCTGATGACGCGGATGTTGCCCTTGCCATCATTGATGACAACCTTGCCATCGACGACCCGGGCCGTAATGTCCTCATCCGCCGACGCCTCTTCGCTGGTTTGCTGGCCGCACGACACGGCCATGGGCAGAACCAGCAAGGCCATAAGTCCTGTCGTCAGAAGCTGTTTAAAACGATGCATTGTGATCCCTCTCTCTGTGAAATTGATAATGAATATTGTGCAACGTCGCGGCTCGGTCAGAGACTCGCCTTACCCCGCTTTGCGTAAATGTTTACTGAACGAATTGCCGGACGCGATAGCTTTGTACAGGCACAATAAATGACCGGCCGTCCGGAGCATTGCCGGTGATGTAATTGATGTTTGGCTG
>JBPCVB010000092.1:0-5716 GCA_051010855.1 Pirellulaceae bacterium
ATACTGAATTGGGGCAGGCCACTTGCGCGGTGCTCAAACACAACGGTTTCGAGGTGTTTGTGCCGCCAGGCCAGCAGATTTCGGGCATGTCCCTGATCTCGGCGGGTGTCATTGACCGGGCAAAGAAAATTGCCACCCGCAACGTGGAAATGCTGGCCGAGGGAGTGCGGCAAGGCTGCCACATTGTGACGAGCGAACCGTCTGCAGCGTTGGCGCTCAAGCATGAATACCTGCATTTCCTGTCCGATGACGATGCCCGGATGGTCGCAGAAAATTGCACGGACATCAGCAATTTCCTCTGGCAACTTCACTTAAAGGGCGATCTGGAACTGGATTTCAAGCCGCTGAACTACACAGTGGGTTATCACTTGCCCTGCCATCAGCGGGCCTTGGGGCCAATTGTGGCCGGGATGCAACTGCTGGACTTGATTCCCGGATTACAGGTCGAAAGAATCGAGAAGGGATGTTCGGGGATGGCCGGCATTTACGGTTTGATTCGACCCAACTATCGACGCAGCTTACGAGCGGGTCTGGGCCTGATCTCGGCGGTGCGTGCGCCGCATGTGATGGCCGGGGTCACCGAATGCAGCACCTGCAAGATTCAGATGGAACAGGGTACGGTCAAACCCACTTTGCACCCCGTCAAAATCCTTGCCCTCGCTTATGGCTTGATGCCCGAACTGGAAGACCTGTTTGAACGACGTAGCCAGTCGCTGGTAGTATCATGATGGATGTCAATGTGGTGTTGTTTGCCAGAGCAAGAGAGTTGGCTGGTTCCGACTCGATTTGTCTGTCGCTGGATGACGAGGCAACCGTGGCGGATCTCAAGACCCAGTTGCTGCGACAATATCCGGCCCTGGGCGAATTGTTGCCGCACTGCACTTTGGCCGTCGACCACGTATACTCCGATGACGGGACTCGGCTCCATGACGGATGCGAAATCGGTTGCATTCCGCCGGTCAGTGGCGGTTAATCGCAATACACAACACTTAATTTCTGACACAAGATGATTCAGATTACTCGCGAGCCTATCGATTCAAGTGCCGTTTTGGCGGCGGTCAGCGACCCTGACTGCGGTGCCAATCTGTTGTTCCTGGGGACAACACGGCGCTGGACCGGCGACGTCGAAACACTGGAACTGAACTACGAGTGCTATGAGGGCATGGCGGAAAAGGAATTACAAAAGTTATGCGAAGAGGCCAGGCAGCGTTGGGACCTGCGTGGCTTGTGCGTTGTGCATCGCATCGGCAAGGTTCCCGTCGGTCAGGCCAGCGTTGCTGTCGGCGTCAGCAGTCCGCATCGCGCAGACGGGTTTGCCGCAGCTGAATGGTTAATTGACACGCTCAAGCAAGTCGTGCCCATTTGGAAACAGGAAGTAAGCAGGTCGGGAGACACATCATGGGTGCATCCCGACAGCGGGGTAAAACCATGAAACTGATCGACAGCTTTGGCCGACAACATACCGCTCTGAGGCTAAGTGTGACGGACCGGTGCAACGTCCGTTGTTTTTACTGCATGCCGTCCGAGCACATTGAATTCCTGCCCCGACCAGACATCCTGACGTTTGAAGAGTTGACGCGGGTTTCGGAGATTTTCGCCGGACTGGGCATTACAAAAATTCGACTTACGGGTGGTGAGCCCCTTGTTCGCAAACATCTGCACAAGCTCATTGAACAGTTGCGAAGGATCGCGAGCATTGAAGAAATCGCACTTACAACCAACGCCATTTTGCTTGCCGATCAAGCTGCTTCCTTGCGGCAAGCGGGACTGGACCGAATCAATGTCAGTCTCGACACCCTCGATCGACAACAGTTTGCCGAGATAACCCGGCGCGATGAACTCGATCGCGTGTTGCAAGGCGTCGAAGCAGCGCAGGCAGCCGGCTTTGATGATATTCGGGTCAATGCAGTGGCGGTCAAAGGCCTGATCGACGCACAAATTCTTCCGCTGGTCCGGTTTGCCGCGGAGCGGGGACTGGTAATGCGGTTTATCGAGTTCATGCCTCTGAATGCAGAGGGCCAATGGAGCAATGATGAGGTGTTACGCGGTGCTGATATCCGAAACATCGTGGAACGTGAATACGGACCGTTGATTCCGGTTCCACGCCCGGATCCCGCGCAACCGGCTACCGATTTTCAGTTTGCCACGTCCCCCGGGCAGGTTGGTTTTATTAACTCGGTGACCGAGCCGTTTTGCGGAGATTGTAATCGTGTGCGATTGACAGCCGACGGAAAAATCCACAACTGTTTGTTCTCCAATGAGGAATGGGACATTCGCGAACTGCTGCGATCTGGAGCCGACGTTCAGTCCATCGCTGACCTGATTGTGGATTGCGTGGCGAACAAAAAAGCGGCGCACGGCATCGGTACCGCAGAATTTTCCAAACCTCGACGCGCAATGTATCAAATCGGAGGCTAGTGGATTGGCCGACAAACCATGGTATTCAGAGGGGCTGAGTTTCAAATGCACTGGCTGTGGCGACTGCTGTACTGGCGCACCGGGCTACGTTTGGGTGAACAAACAGGAGATCGCAGATCTGGCAACCGCTCTCGGGTTCGATGATGTCGAAAAATTTGAGGACAAGTACGTTCGCAAAATCGGCATCCGCAAGAGTCTGGTCGAATTCCCCAACGGTGACTGCGTGTTTTTTGACAACGGCACTCGCAATTGCATGGTTTATCAACATCGTCCGCGACAATGCCGTACATGGCCCTTCTGGACTTCAAATTTGCGGACGGAAGAGGCATGGGAAGAAACCTGCGACAGTTGCCCCGGTTGCGGCAAGGGCCCGTTGTACTCGCTGGAACAGATTGACGACCAGCGCAAGGTGCTTCGCGTCTGACGCAATGGGACCAGTATCTGGTATCAATCATTGGATAACCGTGTCCAATGCCGCCGCCCGGTAGAGTCCTGTCTGGAACCGGGTCATAAATCGCTGCCCTCCAACGTTTGTGACGGATAGTGCCGCCAGGGCAGAACGAGTCGATCGAATTAATCCCTAAGTTCCCCTGTTTGCCTGGATGTTCATTGATGTGGCTGGTACGCGATGTCAGAACTCGCATTGCCTCGATCTTGAACAAGCCGAATGTTCATTACGTAAATGATTACTTGATAGCGACTTACGAATAATGTCCCTTCTTTAGGTCGACCCGGACCGCGTTCGTGTCGCAAACTGTTTTGTGGTAACAATTTGCGGAAAATGCCTGGTTGCGTGTTCACCGTGTTCACGAGCATTGATGTTGACTCTAATCCTTACCCTGCATACATTTGTGACGTTTTCCTCCGATCTTCCGACGTTTCCCGTCGGAACCGGCTGATTCAGGCATAATCGGAGGATCGAGACGGCTACGGCGGAACACCAGGCATTCACGGGACCGACTATGACGAAAAAGGAAATCGTCAAAACCATTTCTGAAGAGATTGGGCTGACACAGCTCAAGACCAAGGAAATCGTGCAGCGGACGTTCGACGCCATTGTGGAAACACTGGTCACCGAAGGCCGTATCGAGTTGCGCAATTTTGGAGTGTTTGAGGTCAAGAAGCGAGCCGCCCGCAAAGCCAGAAATCCTCGGACGGGCGACAAGGTCGATGTGCCGGAGAAATTCGTCGTGACTTTCAAGCCTGGCAAGGAGATGGAGGCCAGGGTGCGACAAATGGAGCTGGAAGAGCAACGTCGCCAATCTGCGACCCCTTCCACGCCTGATATTCCTGTGGCTCCGTCAGACGGACTGCCATCGTCGTCCGGGCCCCACTCGCCTACTTAGCTTTTTTGGGCCGTCACCGCGGTTCATTGGTGTTTTCGCCAGTTTTCCCCGCCAATGTCCTCGTCCACCCGGCTCACTCATTCTCTCGGCTGAACTGGGCGATATGATAATCACAGTCACACATTCCTGGTGACGTGTTTTGTCGGTTCCGAGAGATTATCCATGCCCAACGTATCCAATCCTTTCCGGGGACTTCCCTCGGTCAATCAGTTACTGGAAAGTCCGCCGCTGAAATCGCTGGTCAATACCGCCAATCACAACGTGGTGGTTGGGGGCGTGCGGACGTTTCTCGATCGTTTGCGCACCCAGATACAGTCGGCGACCGAGGATGTCAGCATCCCCAGCCCCCAGGAATTGGCCGAGAAGATTGCCTCCTGGATCTCCAGCGAAGAGCAACCAGTGTTGCGGCAGGTCATCAATGCGACCGGAGTGGTTTTGCACACTGGACTTGGACGCGCACCGCTGGCCGATGAGGCGATTGGTGAAATGAACGCCGTGGCTGGCGGATATGCCAGCCTGGAAATTGATCTCAAGACCGGAAAACGCAGCCAGCGAGATCTGGCAGTGCGGCGTCTTCTGTGCGAATTAACGGGAGCAGCCTCCGCAACGGTAGTTAACAACAACGCTGCGGCCACGATGTTGACGCTGTCCGCGATTGGTTCGGGCAAGGAGATCATCGTCTCACGCGGCCAGCTGGTTGAGATCGGCGGCAGTTATCGCTTGCCTGACGTCATGGAATGCAGCGGCGCTCGATTGCGTGAGATTGGAACGACCAACAAGACTCACCTTTCTGATTACGAGAATGCCATCAACGAAAACACCGGCGCGATCTTGCGGGTGCATCCCAGCAATTTTCGCGTGGTTGGGTTTACCGAAGAAGTGTCCCTGCCGGATCTGGTCAAGCTGGGCCGCAAGCATCGCCTGCCGATTATTGACGACGTGGGTTCGGGTGCACTCATCGACTTTTCCCAATTTGGTTTATCTGACGAGCCAGTTGTCTGCGACAGTATCGAACAGGGCGCTTCGGTCGTCTTGTTTAGTGGCGACAAGCTGGTTGGCGGTCCTCAGTGCGGCATCGTCGCTGGCCAGCCGGAACTGATTGACAAAATCAAAAAGCATCCGATGACGCGAGCCATGCGTGTGGACAAGCTGACACTGGCTGCCCTGGCGGCAACGCTCCGTTTGTATCGTGATCCGGAATCAGCAAGGCAAAAAATTCCGCTGTTGCTGATGCTTTCCACGCCGGTCGATAATCTGAAACTGCGAGCTGAGCGGCTGGCGGTGCAAGTTCAAGGCGGTGCGCAGATCAATTTGGCGGAAGCAATCGAAAGCACTTCCACGCTCGGCGGCGGTTCGTTACCCACGCAATACTTGCCGACATGGTGCGTGGCAATTGAACCGCACGACTCGGTCGACGAATTTGCCCATCGTCTTCGTACGGGTTCTCCATCGATCTTTGGCCGAATCAGCAACGATCGATTGCTACTGGACCTGCGCACGATTATGCCGCGGCACGACGTGACGATCGCCGAAAAGATTGCCGGAGCAGCTGATGCAAGGCCTGACGGCGATGAATCGGAATCCTGACCGGCGGTCATACCTTGTCAATCGCACCCTGCAACTCGGTAATTGCCCGGCGCGTCGGACCGTCCAGCGGGCTGCTTTTCTGATTGACGTAATCGTACATGACGACGGTCGAATCGCCGTCGGCAACGATCGCTGACTGCTGTTTGCTCCACGCTTCGTGTTGCATGGAGACACTGGAATTTCCCAGGCGTGTGATACGTGCGCCGATCAAAATATCGTCAGGATATTTTACCTGCAGGCGAAAATTGCAGCTGACGGCCGCCAAAATCGGTCCAATGCTGTTGCTGGTCAATTCAATATCCAGCAATCGCAAATACTCAATCCGAGACGATTCAAACCATCGGATGAATACCGCATTGTTGACA
>JBPCVB010000093.1:0-3581 GCA_051010855.1 Pirellulaceae bacterium
CATCTGCAATGTATTTTTCCAGCAGGGCCAACAGCTCCGCGACCAGCTCGGGTTGTTCATTAATTCGGTTTTGCCGCTCACCGATATCAACCGACATGTCATACAGCTGCACAGCTGGCAGGCCGGATTGCCGCGCTTCCCGCTCCCGCGGAGAGCTCCAGCCACCGGAGCCGGCACACAGGTTCAGTTTCCAGTTGTCGCGGCGGATGGCAAAGCGGCCGCTGACCGAATGATGCACGATCGCCCTGCGTCCGTTCTCTACGGGTTGACCGGTCAGCAATGGATAAAAACTGAAACTGTCTTCGGCGGCCGTCTCTGGCAGATCAATTTCCAGCAACTCGGCCATCGTCGCCATGAAATCGGAATGACAAACCAGATGATCGGTTGTTGATCCCGCCTCAACCTGTGCCTCCGGCCAGCGTAGCACAAACGGTACACGGTGACCGCCGTCCCAGATATCGGCTTTTGAACCGCGCAAATGGGCGCTGGGAAAATGCCCCTGAGCCTGCAACTCGGTGATCCCGGCGGCGCGGGAAGTGCCGTTGTCCGCGCTGAAAATCAGCAGGGTATTTTCGGCAACACCATTTCGTTCCAGAGCATCTATCACGGCACCCACGGTGTCATCGGTTTGCATGACAAAATCACCGTAGTTACCCAGTCCGCTTTTTCCCTGCCACTGGCTGCCCGGTACGATCGGTGTGTGCGGAGAACTCAATGGAAAGTACAGAAAAAAAGGCGTGCCCTGTTTGGCCGCAGCAGCATGCGTGTCAATGAAGTCGACAGCCGCTGTTGTCAAACGGGGCAGCATGTCGATCACATTAATCTCTTCCACAATGCGGTCGTCGCGAACCAGACTGCTCATTTCGCGCGAATGATGAAAACCAAAAAACGAATCAAAGCCGCGAGCCAGAGGCCCGTCCAAAATCCGGGTTCCGATCGGGGCCACGGCTGGCTGGAAACCAGGCCGGTCCGGATCCTTATTTGCCTTTTGCCCCTTGAAATCGCCTTCGTAGTTGTAGTTCAGGTGCCACTTGCCAATGATACCGGTTGTATACCCGTGTTGACTGAGCAGACTGGCCAATGTCAACCGATCTGCTGCAATCAACGGATCGTCGTTGCCAACGACCACCCCGTTTTGCAATTGGGACCTCCAGCAATATCGGCCCGTCAGCAATGCATAACGTGATGGCGTACACACGCTCGACGCCGAATGCGCGTCGGTAAAAGTCAGACCCTGTCTCACCAATTGATCCAGGTGCGGCGTGGGAATTTTGCCTCGTTCGGGGTTCAGAGCCTGTATCTCCCCGTAGCCCATGTCGTCCGCCAGCACGATCACGATATTGGGCCGCGTTTCCATCTGCCACGCGTTGGTGTCAGTCACTGGAAACAGGCACCCCGCACACAGGTTGCCAATCGCCAAACAGACCAGCGTCTTCGACATATAGTTTTTTCGCCAAAGTTCCCAATTCATGACGACTCCATCAGGCTGTGATCAACAAGGGAGCGGTCGGATAGATGTGTTCATCCGTTATCGTTTCCAAAACCGGATTTCGTCGCATCGTTTTAGCGACCAGACTTGCCTTTTGCCCCCTCCTCTCGCTCGTTGGATGGCAATCCACGCAGTTCTGAGGAACGGCCCGGGTTACGCTGGGTAACATCCCACGGCTGAGGCGCCAACGGCGTGTAACGTGGTGAGGCATCTTGGGACGGAAAACTGTCCGCCACTTGTTGCAGTCGGGCGAGCACTTCAGCAAGCCCTGGATCATCGATGCGATTCACCAATTCGTCCTGATCGTTCTGCAAGTCCACCAGTTTGACCGGCGAACGATCGGTTTCCACATACAATTTGTAACGCTTGTCTCGAATCACGCGATCCCGATACAGGTAGCGGCTGACAACGCGACCGGTCTCATCGTAGGTTCCCGCGCCGCCACCCATGGACATGATCCACCGGCGAGTGCTGTCGTCGGCCTGGCCCAGCAGCAACGGCGCAAACGACTGGCCGTCAATCGTGAATCGTCGCGGCAAACTGGCACCGGCCAGCTCGGCGCTGGTCGGTAGCAGATCCGTGAAGTCGACCAGGGCATCGGTGACGACACCGGCCGGTACGATACCCGGACAACTGGCAATGAAAGGCTGGCAAGTTCCATTTTCCAGCGTCAATCCCTTGGCACCGCGCACGACACGCCCCTGCATTGTGTTCGAGAAACCGCGGGACGTGCCGTTGTCGGTTGTCCAGATGACGATGGTGCTGGAGCGCAAGCCCTGTTCTTTCAGTTTATCGAGCACGTTGCCCGTCAGATGGTCCGTATACTCGACCATGGCTGTGTGCCGGTCGTTACCGGTTGCATCGCGCCGATGCGGTGTCGTCGTCATCGGGCCATGCGTAAGGATCATCGGGTAATACACAAAAAAGGGACGATCCTGCGTTTGCCTTTCCAGAAATTCCAGCACAAATCGATTACAAACGTCCGGCCCGAACTCGTCCCGATATGTTTTTGAACCGGTGCGAGAATGCAAATACGGATTCCAGTACCGCTCGCCGCTGGCTGGTAAACCGGTTTCGTACCCTGTCCACATGCACCAGTCGTCAAAGCCCAGCTCTTCGAGCACCGCGGGCTGTATTCGAAAGTCGTTGATCTGCCATTTTCCCGCTACGCAAGTGTTGTAGCCCGCGGATTTCAGGACCCGGGCAATGCTCGGATTAAGCTGTGGATCGAAATGGCAACCACGTCCCCAGCGGGGCACATCCCAATGACTGACCCAGCCATGACGGAACGGGTACTGCCCGGTCAACAGCGTGGCGCGGGTGGGCGTGCACTGCGGCATTGAATAGACATTCGAAAACCGCATACCCGATTCAGCGAGGCTATCGATGTTGGGCGTTCGAATGTTCTCGGCACCGTAGCAACCGACCCACTCCTTTCCCAGATCATCTACCATGATCAAAACAATATTCGGTGGATCGGCCTGGCCCGTTTGAACATGGCACAATGGCAGCAGCAGTAGCAGCAAACACACTCCTGGAACAACCTTCATGGGCAGGATCCTGAAACCGACGGCGGCTGGAGTTGAGTAGTTACTGGCGGTGGTCCGATTCCTCAATTTAACACGCTTAGCCGACACCGCGATCCAGTGAATTCCGGCGCTGGCCGGCATTTTCGCTTTTTGGCACCGGTGCAGGCAATTCTTTAGTCGTCCGGGCACGTGGGTTGCTATTCCCCTGGTACCAGCGCACCGCGAATAATAGCCACACCATGAATTCGACTACCGCCCAACTTCGAGCACGGCTGCGACCGTTACATGAACGACCGCTGAAGACCGTACGTCACGCCATGGCCGCGGTCCTGCATGGGTTGCTGATCGTAGCCGCGATCGTAGCGTGGGAATACGGATGGTGGCCCGCGACCGTACTCATGTGGGCGGCGATTGTCTGGATGAATCACGCCGCATTGTCGCGATTGCACGAAGCCGCTCACCGCATGCTGTATCGCTCGCCCGTGGCCAACGAATTTGCAGGCGTGTTCATCGGTTCTTTGGCGCTAACGACGCTCAGCGTGTACCGTTATGTACACACCCAG
>JBPCVB010000094.1:0-4931 GCA_051010855.1 Pirellulaceae bacterium
GAACGTTGAAATCAAACACCGGTACAAAATCGTTGTTGCGGTTGATGAATTCGACGGCAGTTGCGGCGAGGCCGGCTTGCGTAGCCCCTGAATAGCATTGGTCGTTGTATAAGGCACCCAGACTGGCTTCGCTGCCGGTCATGAAACGACCGTACTGGCGGAAGAAGCGAGATCCGACCTGACCACCAATGGCACTGTTTCTGACCTTCTGAGTGAATCGAAACGGTACCGCACTGTCCTGAACGCTTTGGTCAGTCAGGTTGGTGTAGCGGAGACCAACGAATGGTTCGACGACCGCACCACTAGTCAGCGTCTGACGGAACTGGCGATTAAAGGTCACATTGGTGTAATTGGTACGGAGGTAAGTTGGAAACAGTGCACCAAAACCCGGGCTCGTGCCACGATACACGCCATCGTTCAGATAGGTGTTGTTCTCGTAATCAAACCAGTCCAGACTCCAGCCACTGTCCTTCTTGCTCATGAATCCCAGCTCGATGCCACGACCCCATGAGTAGCCGCCAGTCTTCGCAAAACCACGGGGATCCTGACCCGCTACCGGTTCTGGACTGGACAGGAACGTGTAGGCGTACGTGAATTCCGAATAGAACCCTGTGTGCATTTCCGTCGATCCGTCCATCGACGTGACGTCGTATGGTGCCCACAACTGGGCGTCATACTCGAACAAGTCGGCGTCGGCGAAGGGTTGATGGTCTGTGGAGCCATATGGTCGCGCCGATGGCCCCATCGACATCGCTTCCTGAGTCGTTTGAGCGGAAACACCTGTAACGCCGGAAATTGCCAACGTTAGTGAGGTGAGCGTTACCAAAAATATGCGATTCAACATGGGGCTGTTCCCGAATGTCTTGTCCAATCCCGATGCGGGAGAAATCAAATCAGCCATACACCAATGGCGCTAGTTGGCTTCACGTGTTGTATCGGGTAACCCTGTCGTGCCGGTTGAATAAGAAAGCGAAAATTTAACGAATATGCGAGAAGTACATGCAGGCATTCGGAACCTACGTACGACGCATCGGCGAATCTGATAGCAAGAACAGAATTCCGCCGATCGCTTTGCTACGGCACCACCGCTACTGCGTTTGTCCAGCTGCGATCATTTGCCTTAGCCCCGCATCTGCCAAAGATTCAACGCAGTAATCAACGTGGGCAAAATCCTGATCCGCTGAGTGATGTCCGGGCACCGCGACTGCTATCGTTCCCGCAGCAGCGGCTGCGCGACTGCCGGTCAAGCTGTCTTCGAGTACCAGCAGATTCGCCGTCTCGATACCATGCCGACGCGCGGACTCTATATAGATATCCGGATGAGGCTTGCCCTGTTCGACATCTTCGGCGGTCAGCACGAAATCGAAACGCTCGGCCAGCTGGCATAATTCAAGTGCTGTACGGGCGAAGATTGGTGAACTGCTCGTTGCGACTGATTTGGGCAGACCAGTGGATTCGATGTGTGCGAGCAGTTCCAGCAGACCGGGCATTGGTTGCAGCCGGCCCGGTAACGCTCCTGCCAGCAGTCGATGCGCTTCATCCAACAACGCCGCGGGCGTTTCGTCCAGACCGTGCGCTTCAATCATGACCCGGGCTGCCTGGGGACCGGGCAAGCCCATCATGCGAATTTTCAGATCGCGTGTAAAAGAATGTCCACGTCGCAGCAGCATTTCGTGCAACACATCATCATAAATGTCCTCCGTGTTGAACATGAGGCCATCCAGGTCAAAAGCGACGGCGGCAATTGTGCGACGGCTGACACCGGGCTTTTTTTTGCGTTCGATGTCCACCGTTTGCAACCTTTCACAATTTGACACACAATCCATAATGAAATGCAGGCGGGGATCGATCCCGCTAACTAACTTAACCCAACAGGTTAGCTTGAGGCGGCGGAACCTGTCACCGGGACTACCTTCGTATCAGGACTTTACGTCTGGTTCCGCCATGTCGTCTGATCGCACTGAACAACAGGACACCGAACAGCGGCGTGCTGCGCGTGACTTAAGCCTCAAACCCAAGGCGGCGCCGGCCAGTGTGCCGGGCTACACGATCGAGTCGCTACTGGGCAGTGGTGCCTATGGTGAGGTGTGGGCAGCGCTGGATCAGAAAACGGGGCGGCGTGTCGCCGTCAAGTTCTATACGCGTCAAACGTCGCTCGACTTCTCGCTGTTGTCGCGGGAGGTTGAGAAGCTTGTGTTTCTGTCAGCTGACCGTTACGTGGTTCAATTGCTGGACGTGGGCTGGGATGCCAAGCCGCCGTACTACGTCATGGACTTTATCGAGAATGGATCTCTCGAGGACGAACTGAAGCGTCGCGATACGATGCCCGTCGATGAGGCTGTCGAGTTGATTGAGGAGATCTGCATCGGACTGATGCACCTGCACGGCAAAGGGATCCTGCATTGCGATTTGAAACCGGGCAACGTATTGCTGGACCAGGACAAGAAACCGCGGCTGGCTGATTTTGGCCAGTCACGATTGAGCCACGAACAGGCACCGGCGCTGGGCACGTTGTTCTTTATGGCCCCCGAACAGGCTGACCTGCGTGCCGCCCCGGATGCCCGCTGGGATGTCTATGCACTGGGCGCCCTGCTGTATTGCATGTTGACTGGCGAGCCTCCGTTTCGTGACGAATCAATGTTCAAGCGGATCGAGTCGTCGGAAGCGATCGAGGATCGACTGGTCTTCTATCGCAAGTTGATCGCCGACGCACCGGCCCCGACACTGCATCGCAAGGTCCCAGGCGTTGACCGCAGTCTGGCTGACATCATCGATCGCTGCATCCATCGCGATCCCAAACAGCGTTACCCGAGTGTGCAAAGTGTTTTTCAGGCATTGCGTCAACGCGACCATGCTCATGCCCGCCGTCCCCTGATGATTCTCGGGCTGGTGGGACCCTTGTTGCTGCTGGCGGTCATGTCATTGTTTGGCTGGAACGCCTATCGCGATGCGATTTCGCAAACGGATGAGGCGATTACGCGCCAGACATTGACCAGCAATCAGTGGGTCGCCCAGCTGGCCGCCCGGTCCGCCGCGGAACAAATGGACAATTTCTTCAGGGTGTTAAGCGAAACGGCGGCCGATGAAGAGCTGCGTAAACTGGTGGCCCGGGCCGTCAATGAGCAGGCGATTCGTGAGAAGATCGATCCCCTTGCCGATCCCGCCGACAATGACAATCAGGACCTGAACCATTTGCGGACACGGATGATCGAGACTCCGCTGCTCAACCGGCTCAAGACAGGATGGCTCGAACCGAATCTGAACGACCCTACTTACCCGAAAGCAGATAGCTGGTTCATTTGCGATTACACGGGAACCCAGATCACTTCCGTATTTCGCGACCAGGGCAAGGAAACGCCTGAGGAGGGTGCCGAGGAAAAACCGGTTGCGAACACCATCGGCAAAAACTTTTCCTATCGATCGTATTTCACGGGCCGCGACCAGATTGCGCGGTCAGAAAATAACGGGACTCTTCATTACGACGTTTCCGAAGACCCAAATCTGCGCGAACACATTACCGTTCCGACACTCTCGGCGATTTTCCAAAGTCGCGCTACGCAACGCTGGAAGATCGCCTTTTCCATTCCACTGTATTTGCCAGACGAATCCGGAAACGACCAGTTTCTGGGCATTCTCGCGGTTACTGCAAATATGGGTTCGTTTATCGAATTCGCCGATACACAGGATCAATATGTGATGCTCGTGGACGGTCGACTTGGGGAATATCGCGGCACTGTCCTGGAGCACCCGTTGTTAAGTGCGCTGATCGAAGACGACCCGGACATCATCCTGTCCAAAGAACTAGCTACACGTCGATTGCGGACTGAGGTTCTGGAAGCCTTTACCGTCAACCAAAAGGATCTGGTTCCGTTCCACGATCCGATCAGCGATGATCCGGCCGGTATGGACTATCAACGCGACTGGATCGCTTCCTGGGTCGAAGTACGCCGTCGGTCAGGCCCCGACAATGGCTCGGATGACCGGATCAATACCGGATTCAAGGTCATTGCTGTGGCAGACCGCGACCAGACGCTTGAACCCTCGCGTAACCTCGGTCAACGACTGGTACGTATGGGTTCCCTTGCGCTGGCATTTTTCCTGCTGGTCAGCAGCGGGTTGCTATTCATCGTGTTCCGTTCACTGAGACGCAGTCGTGAACGCATGGCTCGTGTCTCGGCCATCGGCGAACAAACTGCCGCGCAAGCGCCGGCAATCCACGACATGTCCACCATGATGGCCCGCGAAAGCGAAACGCCCAAAACGGGCAAGTTATAGCAAGCCCGGAGTCAGCAGGACAGTTAAAGCTGTTAGCCTACTTTTCTTCGCGTTCAACGCGTTCGACGCCAGGGATTGCGGATGAGTGCTCACCGATGATCATCCAGTCATCACCGTGTTTGGCAAAAAACAGACTTGTTCTCACAACACTGCGATAAGCGTCGCCAGTTTCCTGATGAACCTGTTTGGACACAAAACGGCCGCTGGCCATTGCGCTGGACCCATCAACCACGATACGCACGCGGTCAAAACCAGCTTGCTGGAATTCAAAATACTCGAAGACTTCCTGGTACATCGACTCGATGTCCTCAATTCCATCTACGACATCGCCTGACGAAACGATCACAAGCGTTTCAGGCGAATCGAGATAGAACGCCTTCACCTCATCAACGTCGTTGGCAAGGATCGCCTTGCACCAGGCATCCACACGGTCGCGGATTTCCCTTTCAACGGACTGGCCCGAAAGTTCCCGGCCAAAAACCGCGGCCAGCATGATGACGATGGCCAGTGACAGGATTTTTCGCAAGTTCATGATTGTTTCCCGATAAGTTTCTTCATTTGCAACCATGTTCGGGTATTGGCGACATCGGCCTTTGTCAGTCCGGCTCGACGCGCCTGCTTGATCCCGTAACGCATCATCTGCAGACCACGCACAC
>JBPCVB010000095.1:0-9091 GCA_051010855.1 Pirellulaceae bacterium
CTGGCGTTTGGGTCCTTGAAGACGTTGTGTGCCTGGCTTAGTGGCTCGTAAGGCAGTGTGTTGTGGAAGCGGAGCACGTATTTGTTGCCCGGCACCATGGTCATCGTTGGTCCCGGTATGCTGAAACTGCCGCCGGCCTGACGGTACGCCCTGGTGGTCAACGATTCGCCGCCAATGATGAAGTTTGCCTCGCCAATTTCCATCACGCCGCTGTAGTAAGGAACGGGGTTGTTGGGCGTGACTGGATGGTAAGTCCAGACGAACTGGGGCGGATCGACAATGGTCGCCTGGCCGACCAACACCGGCGGCAAAATGGCTCCGACAAACAAAATGCCCAAGATCAACGCGGCTGCCCATTTGACTGGCTTATCTGTACACATCGCGGGTTCCCAGTATCCAATTCGTCAAGCAACAGGGACTGGAACCGAACGCAAATTGTGTGCCGGGGAATGCCTGTATCAATCGATACGGTTGATGACCGTTTGCCGTCACCAAACGGCTCGAGAGAAGCCGCGCAGTCACCGACTTGAGTCGTGCGGTTTCGCCCGCACGCACGCGAATTCATGTTCTCGGGCGTCTGCGCGTGTTAAGTCTGATCGGCGTGCCACGACCGGGTCGGCGTCCACGCCATGGATTGTTTCGTAGCGAGCCTTGGTCAGGAGCCAGGACAGGATTGACTGAGTTTTTCTCGCACCCGGCGACACGAAGGCCACGAGTTAGTGCCATATGCTCTGCTCCGTGTCACCGTTGTTCCACGGCCAACCCTTCTCCCTCGGGGAGAGGTGGCCGGGAGGCCGGATGGGGAGGTGTGGTATCAAGTCGAAGGTGTTTCTGATTCACCACAACTTACGTCTCCGGACCGCAAACGCCTGGAATTGGTGGCGGTCGTCGATTCGCAGTTTTCGCATTATGTTCCGACGATGAGTGTCTACGGTGCTTCGCTCAAGGTCCATACGCTGGGCAATGATCTTGGGTGCTAGCCCTTCCCCGGTGAATCGTAAAACCTGTTTCTCCGTAACCGTTAGTCGTTTCATTCGCGAGGGAAGCCTCGTGCACTTGGCGATTATGCGTACTTCGTCGAGTCCAACGTGGTGCAGCCAAACGTCCAAGTCGACACTTCGCCCGTCGATAGTAACTTCAGCCGTAAATTGTTGTGGTTCCGCGAGTGTCAGGCAGCGTGAATAGGCGGTCTTGACCGCCTCAACATTATCGCTAGTGACCCATTGCCAGGCCGGAGTTCCTTGGATCAATTCAAAGCACCATCCCCAAGGTGCATGCCCGTCGGCCCAGACAAATTGGCCGTCCCGATTAAGAAATGCAAGTGACTCCAACCGCCTTCTCCAGCAACTTGTTAAAAGGTAAGTCAATAATCACGAATTTTGTGATACTGCCCTGCGTTGTTCAATAATACATTGCCGCCAATCAATGCGAATATATTGTTCCAGACTCCTGTTTTGGCCACTGATTTTCTTAAGCCCCTCGTGAAAGCCAAGGGCAGACTGCTCATATTTTTGAGGAGTGCAAGCTTTCGCGAGGGACCTTTTATCGAACAAAGAAAGACAAATTATAGGACTCGTCATTATGAATGAAATGGACCCACCCCTGTTTTGCTCTCTTTTTGGTGGGGACGTTTTGACGTCCTGTCAGTTGAGTTTGAATTCCGGAATGAGGGGACTCATATCGGAAGCATTTTCAGCAGCGACAACCAGTATCAGGATAACAACGCCTGGATCGCGGCGATCGACTCGCTCTTTCTTCGCCGAATGACATCCAGTACCGTCTTGCCTGAGTTGTTCTTCAAATCGGCACTTGCACCGTGATCGAGTAACCACCGGACGACTTCCCGATTCTCACGTCGGGCGAAAAAGAACAGAATCGTTTCTCCCCTGTAGTTCTGACTGTTGACGTCCGCGCCATGTTGGGTGAGTAGCTCCATCACTGGAATCGGTTCGGCCTTGGCTCGGGTTTTGGTCAAATGAGCCAGTGGTGTCAGGCCATCATTGTCGCGGCGGTGGACATCTGCGCCGCGATCCAGCAGCAACTGAATCAGCGGAAGCCGTCCCGCGCGAGTGGCGTAATGGAGCGCGCTGAGACCATAATGATCCTTATTCACGTCGGCGCCGTAATCGAGCAGTGTTTTTACGCGCGTAGTCTCGTGATGGCTGACATCACCGCGGCAGGCGCGCACCAGCATCGCACCAAATTCGGAGTCGGCATTGATATCGAACCCGCGAGCGATCAGAAGATCGGCAACGGGTCGGTCATCGCAATCAAGCGGTCCAAGAACACCGGACCGATGCACATCTGCGCCATTGTCCAGCAGTAATTCAACCAGATCGACACGATTTTGCAGAGCTGCGTGCGTCAGCAACCACCGACTGTGTGGTTGCACGTGCGCACCACAATGGACCAACCATTCTGCTGCCTGATAGCGGCCTCCCGCGATTGCATGGTGAAGTGGCGTTATTCTTTGAAAGTCTTCAGCTGGATCTTCGGCATCCCGCAAAGACGGCTGTACCTCTATTGATTCGCTCAAAATCCCGACATCCCCAAGCCAGGCGGCCGAAAATACATCGTGCAACGCTCCCGCGGATTCAAGAAGGTCAGCAATCCTGGAATGACCGCTCGAAATCGCCAACGCCCAGGGAGTGACCGGCACAGCCGTACCGAGTTTGGCTTTTCCGCTGCACGCAAGGTTGATTACCGAAGGCTCACAGCCCGGCAGATTCACGTTTACACCTTGTTCCAGCAGGTAGTCGACGATTGGTACACGCCCGCGCGAGACAGCTTCCCACAACAATGACCGTCCCTCGGCATTGCGAAATGACAGGATTTCCGGGTCGCTTTCCACTGCCTCGCGTATCGACAACAAGCGTCCTCGGGAGGCAGCGCGAAGGAGTTCGGACCGCTCGATGAACTGACGAGTTTGTACGCCACTGCAAGTTCCAATCAGCGGCTCTTCAGTCACCTTGTGATTTTCGGTGTTAACCAGTTTTTTTGCCAACGGCCGCAGCCACTCCAGGATTTCGTGAGCAACGTCATCTTTGACTGGAGAAGCCTTCAACGCCGCCTTCATATGCCGCAGCCACCGCCCCGCAAGGGAGGCGGTCACGATGGTACCACGGTGGAATGGACCCAGAGATGTTGTGCCGGCCTGAGGTGGGCCACCACCAAGGGCGGTAACGAAGAACGCTTTGATTGAGTGGGTTTGAAAGTGTGGGAAGACACGACCAAGTTCCGTATCCTGCTCGATACGCCTGTAAAGGTCATCGATCAAGTCTTCGATGACATTTGCACCTCCGGCACGCGTGATCAGATCGCGAGCTGGCCACAGCTTTCCGGGATCGGCAGCCAATCCTCCGCGGTGCTCGTGAGTCAATGCAAATGTTGATGTTCGAATCGGGATGGCGTGCTTCATGGAGTCCCGTTAGTTGGATGGACGTTGGCGTCCACGGTTTATCCTATCATGATCAATCAGATCTCTCCGTGAAGAAAAACTCCCGCTCGTGAATCCGCGCGGAGCCGCAGGCGATGGACAAAAACTTCTCCGTCCATTCGACGATCTGGGACTGGCTGTTCGGAACTTATTACATGACCGGTCGATGGCAGAACGAATATGGACTTGACCCTCAACGTGATGTGCCATCAAGCTGGACATGCCAGATTCTTTATCCGTTTTGGAAACGTACTCGGCGCGATTCAGGCCGCGAGACCGAAAGGTGATAGTTAATGGTCCTTCCCCGGACTCAAGGTTTCCTGGGCGAATACGCAGCGGAATCTTGCGACGGAAAACAACGGCGGTTCTTTGACCGGATCAACAAGATTGACGTGATTATTGAATCGTTGTCGATCCTGTACGATTCACACACCTCTCCCGAGACCGGGAGAGGTCGTTCCGGAGCGGCGGGACGGGTGAGGGTTGACGGCTTGACTTGCATTTTTTTGCCAGAACCCCGACGGTTCGACGAGTGTCTGAAAATCGTTAGAATTAGCCGTTATGTCGGTGCAAAAGGTAGCAGGCACGCTCCGCGTGCCGTCCGTAGTCGTCACACCGAATGTTTTGGGCCGGTAGCTCAGTTGGTTAGAGCAGGGGACTCATAATCCCTTTGTCGCGGGTTCGAGTCCTGCCCGGCCTATTGTGAGTCCTGCCCGGCCTATTGTTTTTGCAGGGTTTTCGATTCTCACATCGGCGAATGTCACCCAATTTGTCACCTATTGCAGCTTGTCTGAATTTATTCCAAATCAAAAAGTCCTACAGGCTTTTATCGCATGGATCGAGTCATTTGGCGGTGATCACGCCCGTCGTTGGGGGCTGCGATACTGCGCTGATGCGGAAGCAGCGATGTGTGAAGCGACATTTTGGGCATTTCTTGGGGACTGTGGGGTTCCGTACAACCGAACGATGAGTCCGGAAACGATAAATCTCCCGATTTCCTCTGCTCGATGGATGGACACGAATTCTACGTCGAGGTGACATGCCTAACCCGCCATACGATCTGCGAGAAGCTTGGCATACCGGAATACCCGGACGGCCAAGCTCGATTTCGCGGAAAGATCATAAACCCAATCCTTGAAAAAGTACGACAGAAGACTCCGCAATGCGCCAACCTCGGCAAACCGTGCTTAGTCGCAATAGGAACATTCCACTTTTGCAGCTCGGCCGTAAGTTTCAGTAAATTCGAAATGCAAATGGTCCTTACTGGAAGTCATTAATATCGTGGCACGTAGGGTCTGACGGGTCCAAGGTAGGCCAAACGTTTACAAGCACTGAATTCGGCGCTGCTGCCTTTTTGAAACCGGATGCTGCCGGATTTCGCCCCGCTCGCCAGCCAATCTCTGGCATCTTGGTCGGCGGTTTCGGCGCGAACCCCATCAACGTATTGGGAATCAAGCACCCGTTTGCCAACTATGAATTTGACATTCAAGCGCTCTCAGTTATTCCTTGGTGCGAAGCACGTATCGACGAACACGCATGCACAATAACTCCAAGCTGGACGGACGGGTCTCCCTCGCACTAATGGTCGACGAGCCTCGTTACGTAACAAAAAATATGTTCCCCATCGACTCTGCTTTTTTTGGATAACACTTTGCGCGGTCCCAAAGTGCAATTAGCGAATTCCGAAATCGTCCCCACGGAGTTGTTTTGCACGCTTCGACCGGATAAGCCAATCCAACCAAGCGCGTTCCGCCGCGTCAAGCTTGCTCAGCTTTCTAGGCATAATTGCCAATATTAGCAACACACCACCTGAAAAAACTATTCGTTGAACGCTTTGAAGTTTTCTCAGGTCTGCCGTCGTTACTTTGTCAAACGCGTCATGAAAGGTCCCCTGAATCGCGCCATAGGCAGCATGTGCATTGGGAGACAACACCGGAAGTTGCGTTCTCAAATTGCTCAACTCCTCACCCACAATCCCAGTTAGATCATTCTCAAAACGTTCTTTTGCGTATGCAAAATACCAAGACAACTCGCGATGTGCGGCATATTTAAATGGGAAGTCTTGGTCGCTGGAAAGTCCGACGCTAGGTGAATTAAGGAATTGTGTCCATTCGACTGCATGCTCTTTGAAGTAAGGTACCCAAACTGCAAGTTCGACAAACTGCCGCAATTGGACATATGCCAATGACAACTGCTGTGTAGCTACCATGACCGGTAAACGCCTTGCCAATCCGGCAGCAGCCTTTACTAACACTATTTCTCGAGAACTAATTTTCGACAACACTGTATACGTTGCTAAGCTGCATTTGTAGATTCCTCGAAACTCAGGCTTTTCCGAAAGCACAGAGCTTTTCTGCTCAACATGCTCAGCTATCGATGCAACAAACTGGTTACGTCTAAAGCATGAAGACCAGGATCTGGGCGAGCTGTATGAATACTGGATCCTTGGTCGCGGCGCCGAACCACGTCAACCACGCTGGTCGATCATTCGCAATGTTCTCGGCTGGATCGATTAGGCGTTAATCGCCGGGTGAAGTAACCATCTGGATACTGCCCTGGATGAATCGCCCGCTCTGCTGATAGCCAACCTGTTTTGCAGCGTAGAAGCCGCCGTTGGCTACCGTGAACATGACCGCCGCCACGTTGCGTCAAACCAGGGATCCGGTTCACGGTATTCGGACTCGTCCACCAAATAAATTCTGATTCCGGTCGATTTACGAGGCGTCGATAGTTGATATTGTCTGAGCGCGGCAGTACGCTCTGCGCAAGCCGGCAACTATCCGAATAGAGACGTTAATGTCGAGGCCAATCATCTTTGGAGAACCAGGCCATGGCGGAAAAGATCACGCGCAAACAGTTCATTAAGACGAGTGCAGGAGCTGCCATCGGAGCCGCCGTTGCGGTAAATCTGCAATCCGGTGCCGAGGCTCAGGCCGGGGGAACAAATGACATGAGCGCCGACAAGATTTTCCATAACGGCACGATCATCACGATGGATGAGCAGCAACGGCAGGTCGAAGCGGTCGCTATCGGCGCCGGCAACATCCTGGCCGCTGGAGATGAGGCCGAGGTAATGGCACTAAGGAACGACGCCACGGATGTAGTCGATCTGGCCGGCAAGTCGCTCCTGCCCTCGTTCATCGATTCTCACGGCCACTTCATCAATGCCCCGCAGATCGTTAAATGGGCGAACGTTTCGGGCCCTCCCGTCGGCCCCCTTGAACAGATCGCTGACTTTATTCCAGTTCTTCAACAACATGTCGAGAATCAGGGCATCAAGAAGGGCGAATGGATTATTGGCTATGGCTACGACCGATCAAACCTCGCCGAAGGTCGCGAACTACTCGCCACGGAACTCGACCCGGCATTCCCCGACAACCCGGTAATGCTAATTCACAGCTCGAACCACGGCGCGGTACTCAACAACGCCGCCTTGGAGGAAGTGGGCTACGACGAGAACACCAAGACCCCGCCTGGCGGTATCATCAACCGTGTGGAAGGAAGCAACAAGCCGGCCGGATTTGTCATGGAGACGGCCTTCCTGCCGCTATTCAGCAACATGCCCCAGCCGAGTGAGCGGGAACTGCTCGACACCCTGGATGCGGCCCAGCAGATCTACGCCAATGCCGGGGTAACCACCTGTTTCGAAGGCGCCACCAACGCCAGGGACCTGCGTTTTCTACGCAAGGCCGCGGAGGAGGGACTGCTATATCTCGACATCGTCTCGATTCCACTCATCCTTGAGGTGCCGGCGCTGATCAAGGAATACGCACCTGACTTCCGGGGAGGTCCGATGGAGTTGCCCGACGAAGCGACGGAGGCATTCGGACAATACGAGAAACGGCTAAAGCTCCAGGGATTCAAGCTCATTCTTGACGGTTCGCCACAAGGCAAAACCGCCTTCTGGTCCACGCCCTTGCTAACCAGGGGCCCCGGTGGAGAGGAGAACTGGCGTGGCCAGCCGTTGTTCCCGCCGGAGGTGGTTAACAAGGCTCTCCAGGAAGTCTACGACAAGGGCATCCAAATCTGGTGCCACTGTAATGGAGATGCCTCCATCGACATGATGATCGATGGCTCAAAAGCGGCCGGGGTGAGCGCCGAGCAGGACCGGCGGACGGTGATCATTCACTCGCAATGCATGCGGCCGGATCAGTTGCCGAAGTACGCCGAACTCGGCTTCTCTCCATCTTTCTTTACTGTGCATACTTTTTTCTGGGGTGAAGAACACATCACCAACCTTGGCGAAGAACGTGCCTCCTTCATCAGCCCGATGAAGTCTGCCATTACCCAGGGCCTGCGCTGCTCGAATCACTCCGACTTCTCGGTCACCCCGATGGACCCGATGCGCATTATGTGGTCGGCGATCACGCGACGCTCGCGCGCTGGCAAGATCATTGGCCCGGACGAGCGCGTCAGCCGGTGGGATTCGCTCAAGGCACTCACCATTGACGCCGCGTGGCAGCTGCGCGAGGAAGACCAGAAAGGAACGATCACGGCCGGGAAGCTGGCCGATCTTGTTATTCTTGACGGGAATCCACTGACGGCTGACGAGGATCGTATTCTTGACATCAAGGTGGTGGAGACACTTAAGGAAGGCAGGACCGTTTACAAACGGGAGACGCCATGAGCCTGGACAGCAAGTCAGCAACGCTGCCGTTCACCGTTCTTGGGGGATATCTGGGCGCGGGCAAGACCACGCTACTGAACCAACTATTGACCAATGCTCAAGGCCTGCGTTTGGCCGTCCTGGTCAATGATTTTGGCAGCGTAAACATCGACATGGAGCTCGTTCGCAGTCACGACGGTGACACGATCAATCTGACCAACGGCTGTATCTGCTGCAGTCTGGTTAACGGATTTGCAGCGGTGATTGGCGAAATTTGCAAACGCGCCGCGGAGTTCGATCACATGGTGATTGAGGCCAGCGGTGTGGCGAATCCTGCCAGGATTGCCCAGTACGGGCAGATGTACGAACTGCCGCTGGATGGGATTTTGCTCCTCGTGGATGCGGAGCAAATTCGGACCCAGGCTGCCAACAAGTACGTCGGCGATACCGTGCTGCGCCAGTTCCAGCATGCAGACCTGATCGTGCTGAACAAGACGGATCTCGTCTCGTCCGAGTATCTGGCTGACTTGCGGATCTGGTTGAACCAATTGTCACCCGGAACACCGGTCATTGAAACGACGGGTGCGAAGATCCCGGTCGACATCGTCCTGGGAACAGGCGTGGATCGTCAACCGGCGGCACTGCCGGCCGCAACGTTCAATGAGTCATCGCACTCGCGGATCTTTGGAACGTGGACGCTCGAAAGCCGAGAGCCACTGTCAACGCAACTGGTCGAGCGATTTGCCACGGCTCTGGGCGACGACATATATCGTGCCAAGGGATTCGTCTACCTGCGCGATCAACGTGAACGGCGCTACGTATTCCAGCAGGTCGGATCACGGTGGTCGGTGGAGCCGGGCGATGAGTGGGGACGCGAGCAAGCCATGACGCGTCTCGTCGTCATCGGTCGTGAAGGAGCTGTCGATCCGGCGTCCCTCAAGCACCTCCTAAACGGCCAATAACAACAACACCGCGCAAGCGGGCAACAAGCGCGACGCTCGCGAATTCTGTAGGAATGCCTGGATCTTCAGGCATGCAACAGGTCTAGA
>JBPCVB010000096.1:0-3139 GCA_051010855.1 Pirellulaceae bacterium
CCGCTTACGACACCGATCGCGATGGCTAACTCACTGGTGGCCAGCCACAACGTCATCATTCATACCGTGACGTTCAGCACGAGTGTGCCGGAGGCATCCAAGCTCGAAATGGGTTCGGTCGCCACGATCGGCGGAGGCAAGCATTACCATGCCGATACCGGCGATCAGCTGGTTGACGTCTTTGAGGAAATTGCCAACAACCTGCCCACCATTATCACGGAATAGATCGTATCCAAACCCACAGCTTGATTTATTCCATGTGCCCCCCCGGATCAGGTTGGTCCGGGGGATTTTTTTGCGCTGGAAGCCAACAACTAACCGCACCCCAGTGCCGACATACTGTCTTCGACGCCGTGCAACTGGTCGGTCATTTTCTGCAGCGAATCACGTTCGCGCTGGACAATATCCGGAGGAGCGTTGGTGACGAATTTTTCGTTCGCCAGTTTGTTATTCTTGCCGGCAATTGATTTGACCAGTTTTTCGCGTTCACGTTCCAGTCGCTTGCACTCGGCATCCTTGTCGATCAATCCTTCCAGATCCACGACAACTTCCATCGATTCGAGCGTGACCGTGGCGTTCATGGATGGCGATTCGACATCAGCAGACATTCCCGTACATTCAGCTTTCGCCATCGACGGGAAATACCGCAACAACGGCTGCAAGGCCGAGGCGACTTCGTCGTTCGTGCGAATGGCAAACCGGATTTCCTTTTTCGGTGGCAGATTCTGGTCGCTACGGATCTTGCGAACTGCAGCCAACGCGGCCTGGAACAGGGCAAACTGTTTCTCGATCGCCTGATCCTGATCGTCCTTGCGCGCCAATGGCCACTCCTCGACAATCAGGCAGGGAGAAGCTGCATGGGGGATCGGACAGCCGCGACTGGGCGCATAGTCCGCCAGTTTTTGCCAAATTTCTTCGGTGATAAATGGCATGATCGGATGCAGCAAACGCAGCAAATGATCCAGCGTATGAGCCAGCATGCGCTGTGCCTGGACCCGTTGCTGCGGATCGGCGAAGCGTTCTTTAAGTATCTCCAGATAGGAACTGCAAAAATCTTCCCAGGCAAATGCATACAGATCCCGAGCTGCTTCGGAATAATGATAATGCTCGAGCGAGTTGGTGACCTGACTGATAACTGTAGTCAGTCGACTGAGAATCCAGCGATCCTCGATGGTGAATTCAGCAGGATCCAGTGGTCCGACGGAATAGTCATCCAAATGCATCATGGCGAACCGCGAGGCATTCCACAGCTTGTTTCCAAAGTTTCGCGCGACTTCGAACCGTTCACTTAAAACCGGACCCCGTGGCAAGGCCTGATCTTCGTCGGACTCGGACCACTGCGTACCGAAGGACTTCTTGCAACCAGGGCATTCGATTCGCGGCAGCTGTCGGTTCTTGCGTGTCTGGTCAATGGACGTTGCGCAGTTGGGACATTCGAACTGAACCGGTATGCGAACATCCTGTGTTTCGGTTGTCAGATGTGTCATGCCAAATCGCAATGCATCCGCGCCGAACTTTTCGATGACATCCAGCGGGTCAATGCCATTGCCCTTGGTCTTGGACATGGTTTCGCCCTCACCGTCCAGAATCTTGGGATGGATGTAGACATGACGGAACGGGATTTCGCCAACATTGTGCAGCCCCATCAGGACCATACGGGCAACCCACAATGTGATAATGTCGCGACTGGTAATCAGAACGCTGGTTGGATAAAAGTACTGCAGATCCTCGGTCTGCTCCGGCCATCCCAGTGTCGAGTGAGGCCACAGGGCAGAACTGAACCACGTATCAAGAACATCCTCTTCTCGAACGAAGCCGAGGTCTTCAACAAGTTTTTCCAGCGGATCGTTTTCCTTCTGGATGCCAACGTGAATGGTGGCCAGAGGCAAATTCAAACGCCGACGTTTGGCGTCATCGGTTTCTGCGCAAGGTTCGATCTGGACTGCCGCGGTGGTGCCATTGATGTTAAGGCCTTCCACCAGTTCCCTTTTAATCTCCTCGATTTCGGATTCGTTTTCGACCGCTTTTGACCAGACCGGAATCTGATGTCCCCACCACAACTGGCGGGAAACGGGCCAATCGCGTTTTTCCGACAACCAATCGAGATACCCTTTGGTGTACCGGTGCGGGTGAATCGTGATTTGCCCGGAAGTAACCGCATCCATCGCTGACTGGGACAGTTCACCCATGCGAACAAACCACTGGTCGGCCAGCAGCGGTTCAATGGGCGTTTTGCTGCGATCGGAAAACGGCAACTCGATATCTCGCTGTTCGATTTCCTCGACCAGTTCCAGAGCCTCCAGATCAGCAACGACCTGTTTGCGGGCCTGCTTGATGGCCAGGCCTTCGTACTTCCCGGCCTCGGCGTTCAAGGTGCCGTCGGGATTAAGAACATTGATCATGGGCAAGTCGGCTCGCTGGCCAACTTCATAGTCGTTTGGGTCATGAGCCGGCGTGATTTTGACGCAGCCCGATCCGAGTTCCGGTTTTGCCCAGTGGTCGGTAATCAGCGGAATCTCGCGATCCATTAGTGGCAACCGAAGGCGGCGGCCCGCAGCGGCCATTTCAGCCAGCTGTTGCAGACGCGGCAGGAATTCGCTGCGTCGTTGGTCCAGAGCCTCGATTTGCGTATCGATGGCCTTGCGATCCGCTTCTCTCGCGTCCGCCAGTTTGTGACGCAACTCGGCTTCGACCTTGTCCAGTGCTGCAGCTGGATCCGGGTGAACGGCAACTGCGGTGTCGGCCAACATGGTTTCCGGGCGCGTCGTCGCGATTGCAACGAATTCGGGTTCTCCCGGTTGCGGATCAATGACCGGATATTTGAAGTGCCAGAAATTGCCTCGAACCGTTTCGTTGAAAACCTCATCATCACTAACGGCGGTTTGCAGAAACGTATCCCAATTGACGAGGCGTTTTCCGCGATAGATCTTGTCCTCACGAAACAGATCAAAAAAGGTGAAGCGAACCGCCCGCGCGCACATTTCATCGAGCGTAAATCGCTTGCGATCCCAGTCACAACTGCATCCCATTTGTTTCAATTGCGAAATGATGCGGTCTTCGTACTGGTTCTTCCATTTCCAGATCAATTCGACCAGCTTCTCCCGGCCGAGATCATGCCGTGTCTTGTTCTCTTCCTGTC
>JBPCVB010000097.1:0-5695 GCA_051010855.1 Pirellulaceae bacterium
CGCCAGAAGAGGTGCTCAGGCGCGTGCTCGGTTTAGGCGGTTCTTCTTCGCGGATCAATCGCTGCATCTCGGCGTACCCGGCGGTACGCAGCCGTTTGGCATCCAATGGCGTAGCACCAGTTAATAGTTCGTAGAGCAACACACCCAAAGAATAGACATCGCTGCGCGTATCCACATCCAGGCAACTCATCTCGGCCTGTTCGGGACTCATGTACTGGGGCGTACCCACCATCTGACCAAACGCCGTGAACAGTGTCTTTTCTGTCAACTGCTGGTTCGTCGCTTTGGCGACACCAAAGTCGATTACCTTGACCACCGGCTGGCCATCGGCCAGCGTTACCAGCACGTTAGAGGGTTTGAGATCGCGATGGATGATCCCTTTCTGATGGGCGTGCTGCACGGCCTTGCAGACGGTTGTGAATAGATGTAGTCGTTCCTCGGTCGACAGCTGGTTCTGGTCGCAGTATTCAGTGATTGGCACGCCCTTGACCAATTCCATAACAAAGAATGGCCGACCGCTGTCGGTTGCTCCGCCGTCCAGCACCTTGGCGATGTTGGTATGATCCATCATGGCCAGGGCCTGGCGTTCCGCCTCAAAGCGAGCGACGACTTCCCGGGTATCCATTCCCGGCTTGATGATCTTCAGGGCAACTTCGCGTTTGACCGGCCGCTGCTGCTCGGCCATGAAGACCACACCAAAGCCGCCTTCGCCAATTCGCTGCAGCAGCTTGTATCGCCCGATCTGCTGACCTTCAGTTTCGCGGATGGGAGCATGGTCCGCCGTCTCCGTGACGGCGTTGTTGGACACCAGAAAGTCATTTTCATGTTCGTGCGTCTCCAGCAATGCCTCGACGCGTTCCTGCAGCGCCTGATCGCCTGCGCAGATTTGCTGGAGATACTCGCTTCTCAGCTGCTCTTTCGGAATGCCGCGGGCGACATGGAAAATACGTTCTTCGTCGAGTCGGTTACGGGCCATCGAGAGCATTCTCCGGCGACATAATTGAGCTACGGACCATTATGCGAGAACGGAGTGCCGAGACCCCAGCGAATTTCCCTGAAAATTTCGCTCGTGGACGGATGCCGTCGCTCTGCGACTTGGGACGTCTCCGGGTGCCTCCAACCTCGGGTTGAAACCCGAGGCTGGTAAATGGCGTCGCTCCGCGACTCAGAGTCTGGATTGGACGAACGGAACGGGTACCTCGGGTTAAAACCCGAGGCTAATGCATGCCGTCGCTCCGCGACTTGGCAACCCTGGTCGCTTTGGGACTCGTGGCCTCGTCCATTACGGGGAAGGGCCACGCTCTGAGTCGCCGGACATCTCCAGTCGCAACCATGAACGGGCGTAGGCCCAGTCGTTTTCTGCGGTGGTGGTCGAAATTTCCAGCGACTTGGCCGCTTGCGCGACGGTCAAACCCGCGAAAAATCGCAGCTTGACCAGTTCGGCTTTCCGCGGATGGTGCTCTTCCAGTTTCTTGAGCGCTTCGTCCAGTTCCAGCAAATCATCGCAGGCCAATGGCAGGAATGACGGTTCTACATGTTCCAGTTCAATACGGTCGCGGTCGCCACCGCGTTTCAGACTGGCCCTTTGCCTGGCACGTTCGATCAGGATCCGCCTCATCGATTCGGCGGCGGCAGCAAAGAAATGCCTGGAGTTGTCCCATTGTTGTTGGTTGGTTTGATCGACCAGACGCAAGAACGCTTCGTGAACCAGAGCGGTTGCTTGCAAGGTCTGGCCCGGCTTCTCATGTACCATCTTTTGCGAGGCCAACCGACGCAGTTCCTTGTAGACCAACGGCAACAACTCATCGGTTGCCGATGGATTACCGTTTTCGATTTGATTCAGAATTCGAGTGACATCGGACATAATCGATCATCATAACCTCCAGCCATAACGGGTTCGAGTTTGCCAGGTTCTTGCAGCCTGCTCTGCGATTTGCGAGTCGACCTGGATACAGGTTCCTCGGGTTGAATACCCCGCCCGGCATAGAATGTGGCTCATGACTTGACCGGTAGAGGGCACATCCAGAAAGGAATCGCGGCGACGGTTTTAAATTAGGCATGACTTTGGCAAGTGAATTCGAACTTTTAAGCCGTTGGTTGGTCAACCCTTGATTGATCGGTTGGGCCGGCAGTCGGGGCAGCGTTGACAACACAAATCCAATCGCCATCATCTAGGTGTTGATTACGTTGAAATTTTTTTTGCCCGAGTGGCGGAATTGGCAGACGCTCAGGATTTAAAATCCTGTGTCCTTTGGGACGTGCGGGTTCGAGTCCCGCCTCGGGTATTTTGGGAGGCTGTAGGTTGTAGGCTGTAGCCAGGCGGGTGGCGGTAGAAATCCCGCGTGACTTTGGCGTGGTGCCGATCAATTTCGTTACAACACGTGATCGGGATCACCCTTCTCAATAGGCTCCGATTGACGAGTCGACCGGCAATTCTGACGCAAATCACCGGACTCAGTGCCAAAGATATCCTGGCGAACCGGTTCGTAACCCAGTCGTTCCAGAACAAATGGTTGAGCAATGCGAAGAAGGTATCGTGGATCTCCAGCAAGCGATTGATAAGTGCACAAAACAGATGGCCCAGGATATCGATAGTCGACCATTGACTTGTGAATGGTGAACGCCTCCGCCGCTGAAAATGTGTGGAACGCCGAATCCACTCGACGATTCGCTGGATCGGATTACCCGGCCCGAAGCCCCCTCACGTTTACAGTAAAGAATGCTTCGCCTGGTTGGGTATGGCCAGCGTTCTGAGCAAATCGAGCATAAGTTAACGTCTCGCCTGGGGTATCTTGTATAGCCTGCAGGCTGCGGGTGTTAGGCTGTGTGTTACAGTTTGTAGCCATTTTGCTGACAAGGAATGCCATGAGTGAAAAACCACCGATCATCAAACAGACCATGCCCACGCAGGATCACGTGGTGAATATCGCCGTGGGGATTATCCTGACGATCATTACCTGCGGCATTTACGGTTTGTTCTGGCAATACAAACAGATGGCAGCGCTGAACGACTTTCTGGGCCACAAGGAATACGATTTCTGGATGTGGTTTCTGTTGTCGATCATTACCTGCGGCATCTTTGCCATGTATTACGAATACAAGATGGCGGACAGTATTAATCAGGTCAAACAAGGTCGCGGTCGCCATGCCGATCCGAACTTGCCGCTGATCTGCCTGTTCCTGAGCATCTTTGGATTGGGAATTGTTTCCCTGGCGATTCAGCAAAACGAAATCAACCTGCTCTACAATGTCTCGGCCGACTATTAACGAAACCTGGCTGGCCCGGTTCTTTTTGATCGCGGTGGCCACGATTGGATTGGTGACCTGGAGTCTGCAGATTGCTCCGGGCGACGTGCGACTGGTTCCCTGTCCCTTCCACAGTGTCACCGGCGTCGAATGTCCGGGTTGTGGCATGACGCGGGCCTGCACGGCCATTGGCCAGGGGCGGCCTGTCGATGCGTGGCACCATCACCCCCTGGCATTCGGCTTGATCATGCTTGCCGTCGGATTCGCCTTGACACCCACCCTCTGCCGTCAAGGCTGGCAGCGGCTCCATCGCGTTGGCCAAATCCTCGTTTTGTCCGTTGCGACCATGGCGGTGTTCGGTGTCTGGTTGTTGCGGCTGTTTAACTGAGCACCGTGCAGGAGTCGTCCATGGCGCGAATTGTAATCTCGGTGTGCCCATCGGTCATTCTCATCGTGTGGTTGTTGGCAGGCTGTGCCCAACCGTTCACTCAGGAAGTCGATATAACGTCGCAACCCAATGTACGTGAGGCGGCCGAAGCGTATTTTGCCACCTATGCAGAACGCAAAGACTGGGATCACTTCCTCAGCTTCTACGATGCGGACCTGAAGTTCGAAGATCAACGCCTGCGTATGCAGCTGGATGACAAACAGGCATTTAGCGAATTCTACAACTGGCCAGACGAGCGGTTTCGACTGGCTGATCCCGACGGGCCGGCTTTGGTCGTCGATGAGTTGGCGGTGGATGGAAATACGGCAGTGGCACGCGGCAGGTTCATGCCGTTCTACTGGGACGAACAGCTACAGGACTGGCCCGGCGAATTTGTCATTTGGCTGACATTCAATGAAGCGAGGAAGATCGTCGGTCAGCGGGATTACATTCCATACCCCAAATCGTTGCTGCCAGACTAGCTTTCGTGTCCCGCGGAGCGCCGGTTAAACCGTCACCCACCAGGCCGCGAGAATAATCACCAGCAGGACGAGCAGCAGGCCGATAATCGAGGCCGCAAATCGCTCGTGCCGTCTCAGGAACCGGCAGCAGTTTTCCGTCGCCGTGTCGGTGTAAGCGCTGACAGGTTGATCGGCCAGATAAAGCTCGATGTCGTCTGCCATGGCCCGCGCTGATTTATAGCGCAAGCCCGGATCCGGGTCCATTGCCTTTTCACAAATGGCCGCCAAAGGTCTTGTGGACAGCCGGTAATTTTGCTCGACCAGCGTTCTTTGAGATGGATGCCGATGGGTCAAGGTCATAAACAGCGTGGCACCCAGACTATAGACGTCGCTTCGCGCGTTCAGCCGGTCGAGTTGACCCTGGGCCTGTTCGGGACTCATGTAGCCCGCCGTACCAACGATGGCAGCGGAACCCTCCTCTTGTTCGCAGCCCATTTGTTGAGCGGCCCCCCAGCCGACGACCAGTGTCTCTCCATAATCGCCGACCATGATGTTGTCGGGCTTGATGTCGCGATGCAGAATATGCCTTGAGTGAGCGAAATGGATCGTGTTGCAAACATCGACGAAACGTCTCAGTATCTGTCGCAAACGCAACTCTCGTTCAACGTCGTCGATACCTTCCAGCAATTGATCATGGAAATCCTTGCTTTCGGCTCTCAGGGTCCTGTTATCAACGAGACGTGTGGCACACACAATGTGGTCGTCCAGCTGACCACAAGCATAAACGGGGACAATGCCAGGGTGTTCCAGTTGGCCAATGATGGACACCTCAGAGGGAAAAGGGCGTTCCGAGCCAGCCCTGCGATCATCGGGGATTGTCGTGATCGCGACATCGCGATCCAGTTGATTATCACGCGCTGCCCAAATCGTGGCACCAGAGGCGTTAGTCGCGATCACATCGTCCAGAATAAATCTTTGCTGTAGTGGTTCGTCGACGGGCGACGGCCGTTCTGCGAGGGTATCGGAAGAAGAATCTCGTTCAATGATACGCTGGTAAAGTGAAGGTCCGTCACGGAGCAAATGAACCAGTGCGGGAAATCGAGACTGAAACTCGACGATGTCCAAATCCGGTTCCAGTCGGGTGCGGGTCGTGTATTCAAACTGCACCAGGTCCACCAGGACGTCCGGGTGACGTTCGATCTCCGGAAACCGGTCGAAGTAATCTTCGACTCGGGCAATGTTCCCGGAAATGATTCGCGACTCCAGTTCTGTTGCCACCAGTTCTTTCAGGACGGTGATGCGACCTGATTCGTGGACTGGCAAAAAGTTCTCGATTTCCGGGCCGGATCCGTCGCTCAAGGCGGAAGAGAATTCACCGATTAGCTCTTCCAGTTGCGGGTTCGCCTGCGACATGTCAGCACTCCTGCGTTCTGTCGATTTTGTTTGGTCACAGCGATTGATCGCTGTTTGGGCAAATACAAGGCGCGGCAAACGGTCCTTGGTGCCGGCAACCGTTTGTACCGGCGGTTCATTATGCGGGTTGAGCTGTTCAAAACAAGAA
>JBPCVB010000098.1:0-14118 GCA_051010855.1 Pirellulaceae bacterium
CCGACCCCAAAGTTCGTTTTTAGGACAGCTGACGTTCCGGTGGAAGTCGAACCAGACTGGCTGGAACCAAAAGCGCTTTCAACACTCGCCACCAGCGAGTTGCGGATACTGGCAAGGAATGGATCGTCGGTGCTCAGGGCCGTATCGTCGAACAGGGAATTGAAATGCCTGGCCAGGGAACGGAGCGCCTCGGCAGTTTCTTTCCGGTCGCCTGCCGAATAGCCCGCACCCTTTTTTGTGGTGACGCCTTCGACGTAATCCCACGATCCTTCGGGGATCTGCAACGCAGCGAGTAGCCCCGTACCATTGTCGCTAACCGTAAGGCTTGTCTCATCCGACGCCGAGATGGTCATCAACCCGGACGCAGAGTCGTAGTTTGCATCGACATCGGGCACCAACTGTTCGATGCGTACCAGTATGTCCGCCAGGGAGTCCACATATACATCGAAAGCGATGCTGGTTTGGTTCAAAGTGATCGAGCCGCTGGTGACTCCGGACATGATCTCCAGATCGGCCAGCGTCGTGTTTTCGTCACCCTGCCCCGATTCAGACACCGCTGTATCCAGTTTCATGGCGGCCAGAAAACCGGACGTGTCAGCGGACAGGACAATATCGTGTTGCGCGCCGGGCGTATCACGCGTCAGCAGAATGCCATCGCTGGCCCCATCGAACGTGGCAGTGACGTCGAGTCCCGCATTGTTGATGCGGTCCAGCACCGAGTTGATAGAGTCCGCGGCAAAAACGGCAATTGAAGTTCCGTTCAATTCAAAATTTCCATCGACGATGGTGAATTGATCTTCCAGGTGCGGATCATTGATGCCTTGCCCGTCAAAGGACAAGCCCGGATTGACCGTCGTGGGGACCTGGTGATTGACGTCGACGGTGAACGTCTCGTCTTGTTGCAGCATTCCTGCGCCCAGCGAAAATTCAAGCCCGTTGGCAAGTGTGTACTTTTGGTCCAGCGGGTCTGTTGCAGCGATGGAAAGTGTTTCCAGTAATGCGTCGTCAGAGGTGCGGACTTCCAGTGTCAAATCGTCGACGCTGTGACTTCCTCCCTGTGTAACCGTGAATTTCAAAGTGTCAGTGGCCTGCGCTCCGTCATAAATCCCCTCCAACTGGACTTGCGCCGTCGACATCGCGGGATTGGGATCGGTCGAGTATTCCGTGGCGGCGGCCACATCGATATTAAATTCCTCGTTCTTGATGAAGTTGCCGTTTGCAAAAGTGACGGACAATCCATTGGCAAGCGCGTAACTCTGGTTGATCGGATCACTGGCTCCGACCGTAATCGTCTGCATGGTCTGGCCGCCCGGTTTGTAAACCCGTACACGAACGTCATCCTGACCATGCACCCCATTGTCGAGGATTCGGAAGCGCAGTGTGCCGTTACCATTTGAACCGTCGTACGTGCCGCTGACCGTGGCCGTGGCGGCTGAGTGTATCCAGTCCGGGTTCGTGGTGTAGTTGTTCGGATCGCTGGCATCGACACTGACCTTGAACGTTTCGTGTTTGACCAGATCACCGGCGCCAAGCGTGAATTCCAGCCCGTTGTTCAGCGTGTACACCTGGTTTACAGGATCAGTCGCCCCAACGTTGATGGTCTGGACCAGTGAATCATTTGGGTCGTAGACACGCAGCCGCAAATTGTCTTCGCCATGAGTGCCGCCGCGAATTACGCGAAACGTGAGGTCACCGGTTCCCTGGGACCCGTCGTATGCGCCACCGATCTGCGGCTGGGCCGTGGAACCCGTCCACGCCGGATTGGTCGGAGTGTACGAAGTCGACAACACGGACGCGTCGACTTCAAAAAAGTCGTTCCTGACCAGGTCCCCGGCACCCAATGAAATCTCCAGTCCATTGGATAACTGGTAGACCTTGTTAAGCGGATCTGAAGCATAGATCTGAATCGTCTCAATCACAGAATTATCCGCCGCAAACGCTCGAATTCGCAAGTCGTTCTGACCATGGGTCCCGCCTCGTATGACCGTGAACGTGAAGGGTCCGTCGCCATCGGAACCGTCATATTGACCGCCAACACTTGCCAATGCGGTTGAACCCAGCCCACTCCAGGACGCTGTGGCCGTGGATCCGTTCCAGGTCGGACCGTTGTGCTGAAATGAAGTCGGGGCCGTGTTGATTTCCTCGGTACTCATCAGCCGGGTCGCAACATTGCTGGTCAGATTGAGTGGCGCCGCGGAAACCGTTGCTGCCGCCACGCCCGGCAGCACCGAAACGTTATGCGAAAGCCGTTGCGGCTGAATTGACTTGAGTGCCTTGTTCAGTTGATGGACGCGCAGCAGCGTCAACTGAGTCGGCTTTTGTGTCAGCGGAGCGACCGCACTGGACGCGTACTGCGACTGGACCGTCCCGGAGGTCGATCGAAAGTTAATAGACGCATTTCGGGAAAACCCGACTTGCGGAAAAAGACTCATGGTATCCCCGGGTCAAGGGTGATTGGGTGAGCCCGGCATCGTAACTTTACGTCACGGGTTCGCGAGAATTCATCGGGGTCCGGATTTAGCGATTGCACATGCAATCCGAGCCCGGGCGGCCAGGAGAACGTTGCGTCGTGACAACATCGATGCCCTTTTGCCGCAACTAGCCAGGTGGAGCCAGCAACTGGATGCCCAGAAACGCGGCACACATCAAAGCGCCGAGGATCGGCACGATGATCGGATACTGGACCGAGCCTTCGGGCGCCTCGACCTGGCGAATCTTGAGCCAGACCAGCGCTCCATTAACGAGTGTGAAATTGACCAGCATGATCGCGCTGGTGATCCTGGCCAGCAACTCCACCGGCAGCCACAGAGCGAGGACCAGTACGATAGTGCTCATCAACAAGGTGGCTGCAATTGGCGTACGAAACCGCGGATGAACCACACCGAGAAAACTCGGAGCCATACCCTGGTCCGCCAGGCCATAGGCGACTCGCGATGACATAACGATCTGGACCAGGGCTCCATTGACCCCGGCCAGCATACTGATCACGACCATCATCACGCGAGCAGCTTCGCCTTGATCGGCGACCAACAGGGCGAGCGGTGTGTTGCTTTCGCTTAATTCCTGGGGCGTCACCGCCAACACGGCGACCAATGCAATCACCACGTACAACACAGTCGTAATCAACAGGGCCAGTAAAATACCGCGCGGCAAGTTGCGCCGCGGTTCCTTGACCTCTTCCGCTTCGTTGACCATGTCCTCAAAGCCAATGAAGGCATAAAAAGCCAGAAACGCTGCGATAAAAATGCCTGACCAATCGTGCCAGGCGAACGCGGGCATCAGTTCCGGCAACCGATCACCAAACGTACCGAAGGCTTCATAGCGGGAAACAATGACCCAGATCAAACCACCGACTTCGATTAGCGTGATCAGCCCCGCCAGCAACACCGATTCCAGAATGCCGTACAAGGCAATCCCCGTCAGCACAATCACCAGCAATGCGATTCCCACTGCGGTCGGCGTCGCGGGAAACAGATCCTGCCAGAAATGGACAAACGCCCGTGATAATGTGGCCGCAGAAACCACGCCAGTAGCGATCACGCCCCAGCCAACCAGCGTCGACAGCCATTTCCTGCCAAACGCTTCGTCAACGTATCGCGACTCGCCCGCGCTAACTGGAAATCGCGACGATAGTTCGCAAAACGACAACGCTGTGAACATCGCAATGACTGCCGCAACAATCACCGACATCGGCACATGCATACCGGCATGGCCCGCCATGCGACCGATCAAGGCGTAGAATCCTCCGCCCACCATCGTGCCGACGCCGTATGCGATCAGCAGCGGCAGCGAAATCGACCGCTTAAGTTTTGGCTGATCAGTCACATGTCACTTCCTGCAGTCGAGTCCCCTCTCCCTCGGGGAGAGGGTGTCCCGGCATGCCGGGACGGGTGAGGGCATACCGCGGATTGGGCGATAAACAGATTATCGTCGGCCCTCATCCGAGCCCGGCCAAGCCGGGCCCACCTTCTCCCCGAGGGAGAAGGATTCTCCAATGTAGCGGTATCATCACCGATTCGCATCGGCCGATACGATCGGTTCGGACTCCTCAACTGATTCGGTTTCATCCGTCTCGCGATACTTGTCAAACCACGCCTGCAGGTAAAGTTGCTGCATCAGGCGATGCGAAGGACGACGCCAGCCGTGGTATTCTTCCGGCATACGTATCAGCAATGTCTCTTTCTTGAGCATCTTGAGAGCCCGATAGTATTCCTCGCTTTGCGTCATTGGTGTGCGCAGGTCCGCTTCGCCCGTCATTACCATCGTCGGCGTGGTGACGTTCTCGACGTAACGCAATGGCGAGCGCACGCTGTATTCCAGCGGATCTTCCCACGGAAAACTGCGGAACTGATGGTACCAACTCGATCCGTCAGTCGTGCCTACGAATGAGTGCCAGTTAATCACCGGCCGCATACTGACCGCCGCGCGAAAGCGATCGGTGTGGCCCACGATCCATGCGGTCAGCACACCGCCTCCACTGCCACCGCAAACGAACATATTTTCTTCGTCGACCCAATCTCGCTTGAGAGCTTCGTCGACCCCGGCCATCAGGTCATCGTAGTCCTTGCCGGGGTAGGAGTACTGGATACCGTTGACAAATTGCTGGCCGTAACCGGTACTGCCACGCGGGTTGGTGTACAGGACTGCGTAACCTTCAGCAGCAAAGTTCTGGAAAGCCCAACTGAATCGCACCGAGTACATCGACCACGGGCCGCCGTGTATCCACATCAACATCGGGTACTTTTTGTTGGGATCAAAATCGGCCGGCTTGATCAACCAGCCCTGGCACTTGAGTCCGTCGGACGAAGTAAACCACAACTCCTCGGCGTCACCGAGAGTCATACCGTCCAGAATGTCATTGTTAACATCGACGAGACTGGTTACGTTCCCCGGTTCGGCTAATGAAAAGGTAACCAGGTCGCCCGGTTGCTGAAAACTTGACCGTACACTCGCCACTTGTCCGGTTTTGGAAAGAGAAAAACCGGACAGGGATTGCACGCCATTGGTGACCTGCGACAACTCGCCGTCGACGGAAACAAAATTCGCGTTGGTATTGCCCTGTTCACCCATCGTGAAATACAGACCGCTGTTGTCCTCGGCCCAGGTAACACTGGACGGCGAATTGGGCAAACCCTCGGTCAACTGGCGTTTGTCGCTTCCGTCAGCACGCATCAAATACAAGTCGGACAAGTGCGACGTGAAGTTTTGTTGATTGTACCCCGTGTACGCGATCCACTGGCCGTCCGGTGACACCCGCGCACCCCGATCGGGTCCCTCTCGGTCGGTAAGCGGTTCGAACTCAAGTGTTTCCAGATCAATGGTGTAGATTTCGGAATCGCCACGCAGGTATTCGGCATCTGGCTTGCGTATCGACGTCACATAGATTGTCTTGCCGTCCAGGGACCATTGCGGATCGGAATAGTTGTAGTCGCCGTCGGAGATTTTGCGCGGAGTGCCGCCCAATACGGCGTCGATGGTGTAAATGTGGTTGTAGCCAGGCGGCCGATAGCCCGAGCCATCTCGCTGCCAGCTAAGTCGGTCAACAATGATTGCCGGATCCGCCCACTTGGCGCCTTTGGGTCGCGAGGGCAACTTGATCGACAGTGGCGATTCCTTGTCAGCAACAAACTGACTGAAACAGATTTGTGTACCATCCTTTGACCAGGCAATGGAGCTGGGAGCACTTTCCAGATGAGTTAACTGGGCCACTTCCCGTGTGTCGAACCACATCACATGGAGCTGGCTGGAGCCACTACGATCGGAAATGAACGCCAGCCGCTTTCCGTCCGGCGACCAGACCGGACTGGTGTCACGCCAATCGCCGCGCGTCAGTTCGCTGATGCGGTTGCCCTCGACGTCGCACATCCAGATGTTGCTGGCAAAGCGGTCCTCCTGCTGATCCACTCGTCGCCGCGAAAACAGGATCAGTTGGCCGTCGGGCGAGATGTTGGGACTGGAAACCGACTCCATTTCCATAAACGTGTCGTGATCGAGCAGTTTGAGTTGTGACGTTGCTTCGTCACTGCTGGTCGAATCCTGTTGCGCGTTCGCGCAAGTGGCAGCAGAGAACAAAAGCAGGACAGGAATCCAGTATCGCATGAGAGCTCCCCCGATTGATTGCGCCGTCAAAGAGAGTTCATGATAGTTGGTTTACGGGCCGGATTCAAAAAACGTAGAGGTGGCTTCCAGCGGCCGTTGATCGCCTGGCCTGTGTCGGCGGCTGGAAGCCACCGTTACGGTTAACACCACTGTTTCCGACTATTCAGCCCAATTAACTCGCGCTCTTGAGCAAATACGAATCACTCGGAAGCTTGGCGCGAGTCGGATTTGCGTGGATATATTCCTGAAATGCCAGCCACCCGAATAACCCGAACGGAGTCAACGGCTGGATGCCACCGCTACGAGGAGTCGTCGCGAGGAGCTTGCAAAACGACAAAGGGTTGCAGGATGACACCTATACCCAGAGCGGCGGCGCCGGCTATCACGATCGGCCGATCTACTCGTCCCACAGCAGGTTCCACAAAAAATGCAACCAGAAAGATGGCCGGCGTGATCAACACCAACAAAGACCCGAACAACTGCACACGCCGCGCCGGGGCCTGATCCTGCAGCTTCAGATAACAACCCATCACCAGATTGACCAGTGCGCTCATCAAAATGTAAACGTGAGCACTGCGGAACATCATTCGCATGCCGTGGTCGTCCTGATTAATCTCCGGGAAGCCCACGGCCATGTATACTCCGGTGGCCAAAAAGACACCAGCAAACAAAAATCCGACGATCAAATGCAACTTGCGGACGGATATTGTGGAAGGCGACTTCATTCTGCCATGGTATCACTCGGCGTGCAGCACCGTCCACAATTTGGCGATGGTGACGTTACATTCGCCTGGCACGACGTGACCGCCCACGCGTCACATATTTAGCTGCCAGATCGTGAAGTTCAGAAAGGCAGCGAAGCTGACCCAGAGCAGGTAGGGGACCATCAGCAGCGCAGCCAATCGCGAATGCTTCCAGAACAGGGCGATTGTGATGGCAATAGCCAGCCACAGCACGACGATCTCGATCGCGGCCCAGCCCGGATTTCGTTGTCCGAAAAACAGGAATGACCAAAAGACATTCAACAGCAGCTGAAGTCCAAACCAGACAAAGGCCAGCTGCGCACCGCGGAACCCGGACGCGCGCCACACCAGCCACGCGGCGACCGACATCATGGCAAACAGCGTCGTCCAGACCGGTCCGAACAGCCATTCAGGCGGGTTCCAGGCGGGTTTGTTGATCCCTGCGTACCAGTCTGCCAGCGAGGAGGTCGTGACCCATCCTCCGATCGCTGCGGCCGCAAAACAAACAGCCAGGCTTGCGACCAGCGCGACAACCTGCGGACCAGACGCAAGTCGAGTCGCTGTTTGATTTTTTATGGAATGTTCCGGGGAGTGCGACAAGCTGATCCTGACAAGTTAGGTACGGTTGCGTCGTCGCGGCGGTGACGTTTGTAATTGTAGCGGCAAGACTCTGAGTATTTGCTCATGTTGTCGATGTAATTCCTGGTCGATGCGTATGGCCGGGTACCGACGACGACCCTCGCCGTGTTGATCTTGCCGCTGCGGCTAATGCGTCTCGTTGTTAAAATGTGGTTAATTCGTGCTCGCAGGAACGGTTTCACGGGGACGTCATCTTGGCTATCGCCCGTTTACCAATTAGGAAAGCAACGTGAAGGTTTTGTTAACAGGTGCCACGGGTTACGTGGGCGGTCGTCTGATTCCTCTGCTGGAGGAGTCCGGTGCCGACCTGCGCTGCATCACTCGTCGCCCCGGCAGCCTTCGCGATCAGGTGGCTCCCGCGACCGAGATCATGCAGGCCGACGTGCTGGATGAAGACAGCATGCGTAAGGCCTTGAACGGTGTGCATACCGTCTACTATCTAGTGCACTCGATGGGTGCCAAGGCAGACTTTGAGGAAACCGATCGCCAGGCCGCCGAACTCGTCGCTCGATTGTGTACCGAACTGGGCGTCAGGAAGATCATTTACCTTGGCGGCCTGGGTAACCCCGATCACAACTTGTCCAAACACTTGCGGAGTCGTCAGGAGATTGGCAATATCCTGCGGACATCCAGTGCGTCGATCATTGAACTCCGAGCCTCGATCATTATTGGATCCGGCAGCTTATCCTTTGAAATGATCCGGGCACTGGTCGAACGGTTGCCGGTGATGATCTGTCCCAAGTGGGTTCGTGTGCTGGCCCAGCCGATCGCCATCGAAGATGTGCTGGCCTACTTGCTCGAATCGCTTGATTTACCCGATGACGAGTCGATTGTGTTTGAGATTGGTGGGCCGGACCAACTCTCGTACGGACAGATCATGAAAGAGTACGCGCGGCAACGCGGCCTGCGGCGTCTGATGATCCCTGTCCCGTTGCTCACGCCATATCTCTCAAGTCTTTGGCTCGGTTTTGTCACTCCGCTGTACGCGAGGATCGGTCGCAAGCTAATCGAGAGTTTAAAAAACCCTACGCTGGTCTCCAACAACCTCGCCGGACGCTATTTCAGCGTACGACCAAGATCGACTCGTGACGCAATCGCTCGCGCCTTGATTAATGAAGATTGGGAGTTTGCAGCCACACGATGGTCCGACGCGTTTTCGGCTGGCAGCGAAGCAAAAGCCTGGGGTGGCACACGCTTTGGATCGCGACTGGTCGATTCGCGGACCCAGGAGGTTGACGCGACGGCTGCCGAAGCCTTTGCTCCGATCCGCCGCATCGGTGGTGACAACGGCTGGTACTACGGTGACTGGCTGTGGCGTGTGCGTGGTTTTCTGGACCTGCTGGTCGGTGGCGTAGGCGTTCGTCGTGGGCGGCGGCATCCCGAGGAGCTTCGAGTTGGCGACGCGTTGGACTTTTGGCGTGTGGAACAGTTTGACGACGACCGGCTGCTCAGGCTGTCAGCTGAAATGAAAATACCAGGTCGTGCATGGCTGGAATTCGAGATCTGCGAAGATCCGCAATCTGGCAAGTCGACGATTCGCCAAACGGCTATGTTTGATCCTGTGGGATTGTTTGGCTTGCTGTACTGGTACGCGGTTTATCCGCTGCATCAGTTTGTGTTTGCCGGCATGCTGAGAAATATCTGCCGCTCGATCGAACCGGCAGTCTCGCAATCGACTAGTAACGTTCGCTCATCACGACTGGAACGCGAGCCTGTTGAAGTGGCGTGAACCACTGCTACAGGACGGAACGATTCTCCCTTTTTCGCGGCCACACACTGAACAAGGACGGCACATCGGCGCGCCAGCGATCAACGACACAAGTCAAAGCGACCGATTCCAGATTGGCCAACGTTGCAGAAATGGCAGCAAACCGCAGTGGCCACACCGACCAATCCAGCACAGCACAGATCACCGCGACAAACACCAGTACGTGGGTGAACTTGGCACTGAGTGTGTGCCACGATGGCAAGCGTCGGAATTTGGCAATGCCAAAGCCCATTGCAAAACCATAACTGGAGCAAGCCACGAAAAACCAGGGCAATTCACGGATTACCATGTCACTGGCCAGAAACCACACGCCAATGATCATGCAAATATTCAGTGTGACATCGGCGACACTGTCGATTTTCGCACCCAGGGCGCTGCGTTGCTTCAGGAATCGGGCGAGCATGCCGTCGATCAAGTCAGTGACGCCAAGAAAGAAATACAGCCCGACGAACCAATAACGCTGATTGGCGACGGCCAAGGCGATCAGCGCTGGCGAAACAACCAGGCGTATGACGCCGATCAGGTTGGGAATCGTCTTCCAGGTGTCAACGTCGGCCTTGCCGCGGGCAGACGCGCCGACCGAACGGTCCGTTTTTTCAGCAACTTGCCCGGCCGTGGCCGGCGTGTCATCGGTCATGGAGGGAGGGCGGATTGGCTAATCGCCCGATCATTCCGAAATGTCGTAGCACAACAGGCGTTCCTGTTCCTTCAAGTATAGCCGCCCTTCGGATATGACGGGATGCGACCAGCTTTCGGCCCGCACGCGAGGAATCATAAACGATCCCTTTTCCCGGTACTCATCCGGCGTTGCTTCGATCAACACCATCAAACCGTTCTGATAACGAAAATAGAGATGGCCATCGGCATAACAAACCGCTGCCGAGGCCTGACCATCGTTGCGAATCGGTCCCCACATCACTTCACCGTCCGCCATGCGAATACAGGTTGGAAAACCCAGCTTGTGTCCCTGGCCTCCGTAGATGTAATCGCCATCGAGCAGGAACCCGCCATGATGGTTTTCAAAGGTACGAGGACCCAGAAAGTACTTCTCCTCGACCTGAAATTCACCGTCCTCGGAGCGAGTCAATTCCAGCAAGGCCGAGCCGGTCTGGTAACCGGTCGAGGCAAACACAAAGTCTCCTGAAATCACAGGTGTGGAAATGTTGGCCACGTCATTGGCCACGCCGTTGTAGCCCCACAGGAACTCGCCGGTTTCTGCGTCGACTCCGATGACGCCACGCCCGACCAGTTGCACGTACTGCCGCACACCGCAGGCGTTGCTGACAATTGCCGACGAATAGCCCGCGCCATCCATGCCTTTCTCGCCCAGTTCGGGAATCTGGCAACGCCAATCCTCTTCGCCCGTTTTTGTGTTGAGCGCGACCATCATGGCATCGCTTCCGCCCGGTGTCACAATCACCCGATCACCATCGACCAGCGGGGACTCGGAGAAACGCCAGTTCCACTCGCCCTTGGCCAGCATGATCTGTCCGCCAAAATCAGAGACCAGATCGCGTTTCCAGATTTCGTTGCCGGTGGCGGCGTCCAGACAAACCAGCACGGCGTCGGTGTTCATGCAAAAAAGCATGTCCTCATGCCACGTGGGCGTGCTTCGCGACCCCACGTAACTGCCCGGATTGGCCGCGCCGATGTTGGACTTCCACAGGATTTCGCCGTCTTCTGCCGAGATGGCAAACGCATACTGCATCTCGTCCAAATCACCCATCGTGTAAATACGGTCGCCAACGACCGCCACGCTGGAGTAACCGGCACCCACACCGTCGGCTGTCCACGCCAGCGGTGGCCCTCCCTCTGGCCACTCGCTCAACAGTCCAGTTTCTGCCGAGCGAGCATCGACGTTTGCGTTACGGTAACGGGGCCAGTCATCACCAACGGCAAACGACTGGCTGATCAACACGAGGATTGCCGAAATGCAAATGGAATGCGAGATTTTCATGGCTTAGTCCCTGATACAAAATTCCTGACACAGTGCCGCAACGGTGGTTGCCTCGTGACGGGGACATCTTTTTGGAATCCCGGCCAAAATTTTGCTTTTTTGACTGGCTGGCGGCAGCGGGCGCATTAAAGCGGGACCCCCGGATGTTGTCGAGGGGTCCCGCTGAGAGAGAATCAGGAAGCCGCGGTGTTTTTTTTAACGGTTCCCGTTTCCAGTCGAGTTGGAACTGCTGCTAAAGAAAGTTTGTCCGCGGCCGACGAGATCGCCCGGGTCGGATTCCAGTTGACGCAGCGACATCAGCGGGCGTTCGATCGAGAATCGCTGATCCTTGAGAAACTGCTGACGGATCATGGCATCAAAGACGCCGGCCGGAGAATCACCTTGCTGTCCGGTCGCCAACGACATCGGATTTCCCTGCATCATCGACATCATTAACTCCACGTCGTTGGCGGCGTTGATCTGGCTATCGGGAAACCCGGCTTCTTTTAAACGCACCTGATGGGCCTGGCGTACCAGCGCCGCACTGGTGTCAGGATCGTTCTGCATGGCGGAAAACAACTGGGCCGCAAATTGCATTTCCTCGTACAGATCTTCGGGATCGAGATACCCGGTTGCCGCATGAAAAACTTCCAGGTCGGGAGTCAGAAAAATCGTTTGCACATTCTGCTGGCCGTTGCCGCGAATGCATGTGCCCGGCTCGTCATCGGGATGATGTTTGATGCTCTCCCCGGCAAGGTCGCTGCCTTCGATGTTCGTATTGAGTGCGACGAAGTTTTTGTTGATGGCTTGCTGAATTTGGGGTGTCGAGAACGTCACGGTCCTCATTCGATGCCCGGCACTTCACATGAAACCGGACAGGTCACCCAACACCCGGAACCAGATGACGGGTTTGTCGTCGGAAACGGTTTCCTTGCCCGATGCGGCCCGGGCAGCGCTGGCGGGATTGCGATGCCAGTCGATGCCGTAAAGGTGCAGCGCCGATCGGTCGGTTCTGCTTCCTGCGTTACCCGCCAGGGCCCGATCGATGGGATCAGATGATGCACGCTGTCGCTGCCGTCGATTTTGCCGTGCCATCTGACGATCCAGATAACGACGATCCGATATGTGCAAATCGGTCGCTTGCATCTCGATCAGCTCGCCGTCCTCGCCGCGCAAAGTCACTTCACCGGATTCCTGATCAAAGGAAACCAGTTCTGCATCAAGCGATTGGCCGTCGGGCACGTTCCACGTCCGCAGATTCGTCTGGTCCTGCCATGCGTTGGTAAGCCCGGGAGCCGTCAGCAACACGCCGATCGCCATGACTAATGACAACTTCTTCATCGTTGCACCTCACCTGTTCCTGTTTTGTGGTTGGTTACTGTTGTTCTGGAAGTGGTCAAAAGTTTCGGCAAACGAGCCAAAGATTTCCCTCTGTGCCGCAGCAAACTCCTCGGGCGAGTTGAACTGCATCCGTTGTCCGTTGAATTCGAATGTTCCCTGAAAGAACCGGGCTTGCGCGGGGTCTACGACCTGATTCATCGCTCCATTGACGTGAGCCATAATCTGATCGAACTCGGTCCCGGGCATTGACCGTCCGATATTCGGGACGCCCATGTTCTGACCCGAGCGCATCAGCGACATCAGATTGTCCCATTCGCGACGCAGTTCCTGGGGCGAGTCCATGTAGCGTTCTCGTGCCAGTCGATAAATGCGTTTGACGAATTGCAGGTTACGAGACTTGAGTACCTGCCCCTCGACGTGGACCCAGCCTTCATAGTCGTCGTTGCGACTGTTGCGAAAATTGGCGTGGATCGGCCCACCCCGTTGATCCTCAAAGTCCTGGATGACGGCTTTGTCCAGGCCGCCGCGAGACAACAGGATGGAATCATCCGTCGACCTGCCGTACCAGGGCACGACATCGACGGCGCCGTCGTCGACGGCAACCTCATCCGCCACTGACTTGACTTGAACCGAGAATTCCGCGTCGGCATGTGGCTGAACCTGGACGTTACCGGTTCGAATCACAAACACATCAGATTCGGAATTTCGGGAATCTCCCTGCAGCGTGCCACGGATCACCGTAATCTGCTCCGGTCCATCCAGCCGCAGCGTCACCGGTGCCCTGAGATCGAAGGAATAGCCGTTATCAAGATCGAGTCGAGCACGGCCAGTGCGCAAAGTCACCTCGCCGATCCCCAGGGTGGACCAGTCCGTAATATCGCCATCCCACGAACAGCGACCCCGTTCAAACACGGCGGCGAAGGTTCGCCGCATTTCAGGTTGCACCGTGGTTTCTGGTCGGCCCAGATCCTTTTCGGTTTCTGGCACAACACGATGATTCCAGTCCAGTGCGATTTTTTGGTCGCGATTGGCAATGTTCTGATCGTCGTCGACCAGGCCATCGGACGGCGCAGCCTCAGGCAAAGCAGGCTCGGGCGAAGCAGGCTCGAGCGAAGCAGGCTCTGATGCCTCTGGTTCCGCCCCAGGGATTTGGGCAACCGGTTCTTCGGGTTGCGTTGGGGCCTCGACTTTCTCGTCGACCCGTTCTTCGTTTTGTGCCACCGCCGGTGTTGGTTGCCGCGCACGATCACCTGCAGGCCAAATCAACACGATCAGGCCAATCATCAGGGGCACACCGACGATGATGCTGGCCCAAATTCGCGTCGAGCGCGAACTCCGCGAACGAAGTCGTTCACTCGTCTTAATCGATGGGAACGCAGGTCGATTGACTGGTTCCGCCAGAGGAATCTTTTCACCTTCGGCGGTATTATTGGTCGTTGTCGCCGGTTCCGTCGCAGCAACATCGACCCAGCCAAACGGCTGTTCGGCTGGCGCGTCGGATGGTGTTATGTCTCCTGCGTCAAACAGCTGGTCGAACTGACTTAGTGTTGCAGCGACAAATTCGGCATCACTCGACATATCCTGTCCAAGGG
>JBPCVB010000099.1:0-5205 GCA_051010855.1 Pirellulaceae bacterium
AGGCATGGGTATTCTCCTGAGGGCCGGTTTGAGGTCGGAATGACCGGACTATTTCAAGTACTTGGCGAAGAAAAGACAGGTGAGGTAAAAGAGAATAGTTGTGGACGGGAGAGTTTGGAAAAGTGGCGCAGACCACGTCCACAGAAATCGATTTCGAGTCTAATGCTAACCGGTTTTGGCCAAAATGTCAAACAAATGGTGGCTCTGCGAGCTGAACAGGACCCGAAAAAACCGTGCAAAAGCCACAATTCGCAACATATCGCTTCGACCCCCGCAACTGGTCGCTGATCAAGCGGCTGGTGACTTCTGGTTTTGATCGTCAGAACCAGCGGCCACCTCGCGCAGTACCCGTTCAATCTGCGTCGTCAGTACTGCGGGTGAAAACCGTTCGTGTACCCAACGCATTCCGTTGTCGCGGATGTTTCGTGCCAACTCCTGATCGTCAAGCAATTCCGAAACGGCCGTTGTGATGGCCCCGGAATCGCGCGGTGGAACCAGCAAACCGTTGTGCCGGTCTACGATCAGTTCGGTCAACCCACCAGTTTGCGACGCTATGACGGGAGTGCCAGCGGCCATGCTCTCTAGTGCAACCATTCCCAACGACTCGATAATGGAAGGAATCACAACCAGGTCGGCTGCCGCCAAAACCTCGTGCATGTTATCCCGTCGACCGATCCATTTGACGCGTCGCTCCAGGCCGTGCTCAAGCTGAAAACGACGGAGACGCCGCGTACAGGATTCGGGCCGGTAAAACCTGCCCACGACCACAAGCCGCAGATCCGGATATCGCTGAATGAGCTGCGGAAGACTGTCAAACAGGTAGCGATGGCCTTTCAGCGGAACGACATCACCCGCCACTACAATAACTCGTGTGTCAGGTTCAAAATGCCATTGGCGACGCAGCGCCCGTCCGATTTGCGGATGGGCTGTGGTAAAGCGATCCAGATCAATAAAACAATGAATCGTCTCCATTAGCCGGGGACTCAGCTGGTTGACCCGCCTGTGAAATCGCCGCGTTGCCTCGGAGTTGGCAATCACGCGGTCGTTCAGATGCCAATGGGGCTGGAAATGCCGACTGTGAGCAGTCGCTACAACGGGCACCCCGGTCAGATGCTTCATCACGATGCCGAACATGTGTGCCCGGCTCATGTGCGTGTGCATCACGTCGAAACGCTCGCGGCGTATCCAGTCCGCCATGGGACGTAGTTCACCAGGCGGCCAGCGGTTCATTTCGCAGTCCACCAGCCGCAGCGAAACGTCCGACAATCGGCCCCACAGCCAGGAACGTCGTCGACACACCAGCGTCACATCGTGCCCGCGCCGTACCAGCTCCCGGCACAGTAAATGGCAATGCACCAGTGCGCCGTTAACGTCGGTGCCCGAGGCGATTTGCAAAATCTTGAGTGACTGTGAACGGTCCGGCATGTGTGACGCGGCTGGGCTGGCAAAACCGGTGTGGTTTTCGGCCCACACTATCGCTGCGTAATCGCGACGCGGTCAACATCGACCTTGTCCGCTAGCGGCGTCGCCTGTTCCTGCAATTCACCTGGTAAAGTGCCAGTTGGCGTTTCCTTGTTACAATGGGAATGAGTCACTCCAGTAGGCGGGAAGCAGAATAATGCAGGAACAAGACTGGGACCGCATGATCAACGGTCTGCGTTCAGGTGATGATGAAGCCTGTGCGGAATTTTGGGGCGAGTATGGAACGATGCTGGAAGCGGTTGCGCAAAAGCAATTATCGCAAAAGCTACAGCGACGAGTCGGTTCGGATGATGTGGTTCAGTCGGCGTGTCGTACATTCTTTCGGCGCGTCTCGGCGGGCCAATTCGAATTACCGGATGCCGACGCGCTATGGCGACTGATGTGTGCCATCACGCTGACCAAGGCCCGTCGCGCAGCGCGGGATCACACCCGTCAGAAACGCGGGATTGAAAACGAGCAGTACATCGATGCTTCTGCAGCCGATGGCAGTTCGCGGGCGTTTCAGTTACCCGGAGGCGGTCAAACGCCGTTGGACGCAGCCGCCTTCTCTGACCAGATGCAAACCTTGCTGGCGAGCCTTGAGCCAAACGAATGCCAGGTGCTGGATCTCAAGCTGCAGCAAAACACCAACGAGGAAATTGCCGAGGTCATGGGCTGCTCGGAAAGAACTGTGCGCCGGATAACCAACCAGATTCGCGAACGCTGGACCAATCTTTTCGACGCGGAAGAATAGCACAACGTAGGCCATAACGACTGCTGATCAGGCCTCCATGAATTCCTTCAGTTGCCTTAACGTGGTTTGCCAGCCGGCTACGCAGCCTGCCACGTATTCATCGGCCATCGTATCCGTCGGAAATCCATCCTGAGTAACTGACAATCTGGTTCGGTCATCGACCGGTTCGATTCGAAACTGGACGGCCATGTGATCCACGGAAAACGGCATCGGGCCGCTTTTCGATTCATAAACAGGTTCCGAAAACTCCAGCATTTCGGGCCGCTCGAAACGGGACATTCGATAGCCGCACAAGTAGTCCGGGCTATCTTCGTCTTCGCCCCAGGTGGCCATCCAGATTCCGCCGGGCCGCGCGTGCACGATCACTTGCCGGGCATTCCACCATTGCCGCACGGCACTGGGCCGAATTAGTGCGTCAAACACATCTTCCGGGCTGGCCACCAGTTCGATGGACTCTTGTATTGATCGGGTTGCGGACATAGATACTGCCATCCCTTCGAACCAAATACGAATCAATCAAAAACAAGGCTCACAGGAAATTTATAGCGTTTGCTTGTCACATCCACCATCGATTTACGCTGGATACGAAAACAAACAAACGGAGTCAAACAATGTCTCGTCAAATTCAATCACTGGCTGTAATCGCAGCTCTCGGACTGTTGATCTCAGGTTGCGGCGGCGAAAGTGATCGTCCTTCGTCAAAAAGCGATCCCGCTGGCAACACCGTTCAGCGCGACGTCGCTCTCGCAGGAACCTGGACCCAGTCAAGCAGCTACACTTCCGGAGAGTACGGATTTGCCACTCGGGAAATTCTGAACCTCCGTGGTGACGGATCCTGGCAATTAATGGATAGCCGTGTGGTCGGTGGAGGACCGGGCGCTGGAATCGACAGCGGAGCGGGAGCGGGTGTTCAGGCTCAAGGACAATGGCAAACGCAGGACCGTGTGCTGTATGTGAACGAGGGTAACGGCTGGGTTGGACTGGCCGAGTACTATATCGAAGGCCACAAAATGCTGCTGAAGCTGGCCGATGGCTCCCGCGAGGTTTGGTACCGCCAATAAAATCAGGTCCCGAGACCTTGCTAGCGGTCAAACCATTGGCGCCGAGTGCCGTAGGATTGACCTGCGGATTTTGATAATCACCTGGCATTAACAAGCCAGCTTGCCGGATTCTCAAAGGATTGAGAACGATGCCAAACACCCTTCGCTACTGTTGTTTTCTGATGTTTCTGATGCCGTTGCCGATTGCCCACGGGCAGATCCAGACGGTTTCCGAAGATCAATTTTCCGCTCACGTTGCCCAGGCTCGGCAACTGGAGTCAGCAGGCAACTTCGCCCAGTCTGCCGAATCGTGGAAGCGAATCGGCGACCAACTGGCCGGTCAGTACGGAGAAAATGCGTGGCAAGTCACCAATGCACGGCTGGCCGAATCGACTTCCAGACGGCAAGCCACCTTTACTCCGGAGCAACATGCACAACTGGGCCAGATTCGGCAGCTGCAGGATCAGGCGCTTCAACAGCTGAAGGCCGGACAGATCAATGAGCTTTTTCAAACGATGCAACAGGCCGAACAGCTAACGGCAACGCTGTTTGGTCCCGAGTCACATATGGTGGCGCAAATCAAAACGCATACCGCCAATCTGCTGCAATCCACCGGGTACCACCAGCAAGCATGGGAGATGTACCGGGCCGCGTTGCCACTGGCCCGGAACACGTTTGGGCCGAAGCATCCCGACACAGAAACCATTTACTACCAATTGGGCGTGTTGTTACAAGCGACAGGCAATGCCGATCGCGCCATTCCTCACTTGTCGCAGGCCGTCGAACTCTCCAAATCGATCTTTGGAGAACAACACCCTGTTTACGCTGATCGCCTGACCACACTCGGAGTGGCTTGTCACGCGCTGGGAAAATACCAGGAAGCCATCGATTTGTTGTCCACGGGCGACGCCATTCAGGCAGAGGTTCTGGGTGAGGATCATCCACGTCGCGCCCAGACATTGATGAATCTGGGCATCACGTATCTGTCGATGCAGGATGCGGAAAAGGCCGAGCAATATCTGCAGGCTGCAATGGAGATATTTGAGGCAAAGCTGGGTGCCGACAAACCCATAACACTGAATGCCAAATCGCGGTTGGCAACAGCACTGGCCATGGCCAGCAAGGACGAGATGGCCGAAGTTGTTCTGCGCGACGTTGTGGAGGGCAATCGCAAAATACACGGGGCGCGAAATGCCGTCACTGCCAAGTCGGAATTCCAGCTGGGCGTGATACTGGGCCGCCGCGGGCAGTACCCCATGGCCGAGCAGTTATTGCAGGCCGCTTTGGCAACGCAGCGCGAGCTGTTGGGCGATCAACATCAGGCAACACAGCAGACAGCGGCCGCGTTCTTCACGTTGCTGGAACGCACAGGTCGCACCGACGAGGCCAATCAGTTCCGCCAATCAATGATGGCCCCCGCCGTGGCACGCCAGCCGGATCGCTAGAGAGTCCGTCAACGGTCTAGTCGCCGCCGCGGAATTCCTCAATCGTCACCAAACCGTCGTCGTTGAGGTCCATGTTGCGGAAGTTCTCCAACTTTGCGTCATCCCATTCCGAGGGACGAGCGAACTCGGACATGGAGATCTGACCGTCCTGATTTTTGTCCAGTTCCATGAACTTGTCCGACGCGCCATTTCGCCGCATTTCGGATTCGGAATTGGAACGGACTTGTGACGGCATCTGCGTCCGACCGAATCCACGGATGTCCCGACCAATATCGGTGTCACTACCGCCTCCGCCACGGGGCGATGCTGATTCATCTCCGCCGCGGCCCCGCCGTCCGCGCTCCTGACCGGGTTGGCGACCGCGATTATCGACCGATGCGCCGGAGCCGCCTTCTGAACGATTGCTCAGTGATTGAATGGCTTCTTCCCGCGAAATCTGGCCATCATCATTGGTGTCCTGCAAATCAAGCTTTACTTCCTGGCGTTCTTCGGGACTGAGCTGACC
>JBPCVB010000100.1:0-2515 GCA_051010855.1 Pirellulaceae bacterium
ATCGAGAACTGGCGCGGAAACGACGTGAAGCCAGACGGTCCACCAACCCTTCACCAGAGTTGCAACGCAGCATTCGCGAATTCGCTCAAACCGGCGCACGCATGGCGGCGCTGCAGTCCGTCATTGATTCGTACAACGAAGACGGTACGCCCAAGACATTTTGCATGGGCGTTCAATCGACTGATCCCATCGAAGCCAATCTGCTGGTGCGTGGCGAAGTCGACCAGCCGGCGCAAAAAATCTCACGAGGATTCGTGCAGGTCGTCGGGAACAATCGCAAGATTCGCGATCGGTCGACGGGACGTCTCGAACTGGCGCGTTGGATGTCCGATGAGGACAATCCGCTAACGGCTCGCGTCATGGCCAATCGCATTTGGCAACACCTGATCGGCAAGGGCATCGTGGAGTCCACTGAGAATTTTGGGGCCACGGGCCAGCCACCGACACACCCGGAATTGCTGGACTACCTCGCTGTCTCGTTTATGGACAAGGATTGGTCGATCAAACAGTTGATCCGGGAAATTGCCACGTCGCGAACCTATCGCATGAGTGCGGCATACAACACCGAGTATTACGAGCGTGATCCGGATAACAAGCTGCTGTGGCGTGCCAGTCCGCGACGACTGGAGGCCGAAGCGCTACGCGATGCCATGTTGAGTGTCAGCGGCAAGCTCGAGACCGAGCGACCGCGGGCTTCCGAGGTTGCTCGTGGCGGCAAGACGATTGTCCGCCGGGGAACCATGCGCAACACTCGCGAATCCATCCTGCAACAAACCATGAACAGCGATATGGAGTCCGAATCGCCCGGGCAACAGAACAACCGGCGGCGGGGGCGGCAAAGAAACGCGGGTCGCGATGCAACGTCATCGACTGATCCGCTGGCCTATTATCGCAGCGTTTACCTGCCGATCGTGCGTGACAGCCTGCCACGGGCCATGTCTGTGTTTGATTTCGCCGAATCCAGCATGGTGGTGGGCCGTCGCGAAACGTCCAACACACCCGACCAGGGTTTGTACTTTCTGAACAATCCATTCGTAATGCGGCTCAGCCAGTCATTCGCCATTCGGCTGATGGATCATTCCGATGATGTGCGTGAACAGATTCAACACGCCTTTTTGCTGGCGTGGGGCCGGGACGCCACCGAATCTGAACTCGACGCAGCCATGAACTTTTATGAGAGCTTTGACAGTGACGGCTCAGGTCGTGAGCGCAAGCTGGAAAAACTTGCATACTTGTGCCAGTCGCTGTTTGCCGCGGCCGAATTCCGGATCATCAACTAGTTTTCCTTTTCCCTCGGGGAGAAGGTGGCCGAAGGCCGGATGAGGGCGAACAACTACACGGGGTAAAGTCATTCAAATTTGGAATTCGGAAAATCAAGCCATGAACGAACAACCGATCTTCCCTACACCCAGTCGGCGGCAGATGTTGCAAACGTTATCGTCCGGCTTTGGTTATCTGGCCTTTTCGGGGATCGCCTCCCAGCTTGCAGCACAGGAACGGCTTCAGCAGGAAATCGTTCAGGCCACGGGACCCCTGGCACCGAAGTCGCCGCATTTTGAACCCCGCGCCAAACGCGTCATCTTCATGTGCATGCGTGGCGGTCCCTCGCATATGGATACGTTTGACTACAAACCCCAACTGGCCTCGGACTCGGGCAACAAGGGCAAGTATCGCGGCTCGCTGCTGGGCTCACCGTGGAAGTTCAACCAGCACGGCGAAGGCGGTCTGTGGATTTCGGAGCTGTTTCCCAATGTAGCCAATATGGCCGATGAAATCTGTTTGCTCCGGGGCATGCATACCGACCAGCCCATCCATCCCCGGGCTATGACGCAATTGCACACAGGTAACGCCCAGTTCGTACGTCCTTCGCTCGGCGCGTGGACCCTGTACGGTTTGGGAACTGAAAACGACAGCTTGCCGGGGTTTATCTCGCTGAATCCTCCAGCGGGCGCCGCACAGAATTACGGCAGCTCGTTCCTGCCAGCCATTTATCAGGGCACGACGATCGGAAGTTCCGGCCGCGTCGGCAGTCGGTTCGGCGGCAGTCGCAACACGGGCGTTGTTCCGGACATTCAGAACCCGCGTCTCGACAAGGGACTGCAACGCGAACAACTCGACTTCATTCAACGGCTCAATGCAGAGAAGCTGCAGCGTGACGAGCACCAGCCGGGTGTCGAGGGCATCATTGAATCCTACGAACTGGCATTTCGCATGCAGGACTCACTTCCTGACTTAATGGATACGGCCGACGAATCGCCCGAAACGCTGGATATGTACGGCATTGGCAACGGGTCGTCCGATCAATTTGGACGTCAGTGTTTACTGGCACGTCGCTTTGCCGAGGCGGGAGTGCGCTATATCGAGATTACCAATGGCAGCTGGGACCACCACGCCAACTTGCAAACCGCCTTGCCGAACTCCTGTTCCCAGGTCGACAAACCGATCGCAGGATTGTTGCAAGACCTCAAACAACGCGGCATGCTGGAAGACACCCTGGTCATTTGGTCCGGTGAGT
>JBPCVB010000101.1:0-10267 GCA_051010855.1 Pirellulaceae bacterium
GGACTGGAATGCCGACAATTCACCGATCAGCTGTTTGTTGGCCGCTCCCGATGCAGCACAGGACCCGGAAGGGTGTGGCAAGGATTTGTTTTTGCTTATGAACCCGAGTCACGAGACCGTTTGCTTCAAGGTTCCCAGAGCAGTGCAGCGAAAATCCATGAAGTTGCTGATTGATACCGGCGCTGATTCGCCTGATGACTTCTTCGGTCTTGATGAGGGTCCTGAGTTATTAACATTTTCCATGGAACTGCCGGAACGTTCGACCCGGGTCTACATTCGGGATTAGGCGGGGAGTATCAGCGCTTAACCCGGCTTGCCGCCGCAAATTGACAACCATTTGTGATTGGTCGAGAATCAGGAGCAGCTTTGGTCGCTCAGCACAATTTCGGGAGACATTCATGCGTAGTCTGACGATCGTTGGAATCATCTTTCTGTCAGCATTGGCTTCTGTGGCGTCGGCACAGGTGGGTGATGACGACCATGTTTTGCCTGCCGACGATGCAGCGCTGGAGGCGGCCTGGGGTGATTTGGAAACTGAACGGGCCGACCAGATCACGACGAGAAACATGCATGGCGTTGTGCGGGCCATTCACAAGTATATTGAGGCAAACGGGACATTTCCGCCGGCCCAAGTTGCCAATGACGAGTTGCCTGCCGACAAACGGCTAAGTGGTCTGGTTTTGCTGCTGCCTTATCTTGGCGAAGCGACGAGGCTGCACGACGGAGACGAAGGCCCGGCGATTTTCGATCCGGCGTTTGCTGCGAAAGCAAAAGAACTGTACGAGTCCATCGACCTGACCAAAGCCTGGGATGACCCGGTCAATCTGGAAGCCGCCAGGACACTGGTTCCAGCATTCCTGATTCCTGGAGCCACGGCGATCAGGGACGAGAACGGGCTCGCTGTTTCTCATGTTGGATTCGTGCTGGGCGCTGCGGGTGAGGGCACTGGCGTCTTCTTTGGTGCTCCCAGGTCCATTGCCGACATCACTGACGGAACTGTCCAGACCTTGGCCATTGGGCAAATCCACGAACAACCCGGACCGTGGATCGCGGCCGGCAGTTCCACGGCCCGCTTTGTCTTTCATCCAGACTCGGAGACGGGCGAACCAACTTTTTCTGGCGAAGATACTGCCGGATGCTTTTTTGCAAATTGCGACAGTAGCTCATATTTCCGGGCCTTTAGTGAAATCGATTCCGAAACGCTCGCTGCTCTCGCTGCATATGCCGACGGCACCTACGTGTTTGACCAAAAAATTGGTCGTTACCAGGGCAAGCATGATTTTCAGGAAAAACAGGGCCGTTAAACGAAAAACTGGCGCTAACCAACTAGTTCAAGTTAGTTTTTGACTACCCAAACTTGAGGGGCTTCGCATGGCGACTCTTTTTGTAAGACATGACGTGGCGGATTTTGGTCAGTGGAAGCAAGCCTACGATGATTTCGACGCGGAAAGAAAGACTATGGGCGTCGTCGGTGATGGTGTCTATCAGAGCGATGGAAGTCCGAACAACGTCACCGCATATCATGAGTTCGAATCAATGGAGGCCGCCCGGGCCTTCGCCAGCAGTGATCGGCTGAAGGAAGTCATGCAAACGGCCGGAGTCGTAGGCCAGCCGGAGATCTGGTTCGGGACAAGGGCCTGAGCGAGGTGCGCTCTGGTATCAATTCCAGGACATCAATCGAGGGCGTCTGACGACAGGCAAGCCAGCTTGTCACGCAGTTGGTCGATTTCGTATTCGTAACCGCCAGAGAGAATCGGAAAGCGGCACCAGGTTTTCGGGTCGAGATTCTCGTCATCGAGGTGGAATGATGGGGCAAATCGCTCGCGTTTCCACTGGTTGCGGCACCACAGCTGAAAGAAACGAATCGTCCACTGGCCCAGTTGCAGAGAATCGATGTCGGGGTACTGGACTTGCAAATGCTCGTGGACTTCAACCGGCATCAACTTGTCGCGAATCGCCAGCCGCTCGATGGCATCGAGTATTTCGTATGGCATCAAGTCGCCTTCGTCGGTCTGTTGCGATGCGGACGGCCGCAACTCGGCCGTCGGTTCCTGAACATTGACGCAATGCACCGCAGGGATGCTGCCGATGTCTTGCGGTCCGGTGTTTTCGATCCATTGCAGCCACGTACGCAGATACGCCTTGTCGATGCCGGCGATTGGCGCCAGTCCACCGCTTGTGTCGCCATCCATAGTCGCGTAGCCCACTGCTGATTCGCTGCGATTACTGGTCGACAACAGCAGGGCATTGCGAATATTGGCCAGCATCCAGACGCCGGGTGAACGGACACGCGCCTGAATATTTTGCAAGGCGATGTCATCCGTTTCCCATGTCAGTTCGCGGCCAATCGACTGCTCCACCATTTTGATATATTGCTCGACCAGGGAATCGACGTCAAAAAACAAATGCGTGGCTGATATGGCCCCGGCGACTTCCGCAGCCGCGTCGCGAGTCGTTGCCGAGCTGTTGCGCGTCGCCTGATAGACCGTTGTCAGCAGCTGACTTGTTGCTTGTTCGGCATTCTCGGGAACCGTATCAAATATGTCGCCAGCCTTGTCGCAGAAACGATCAATGCCCAATTCATCGATCCCCAGCCGAACCATGATCGACGCGAACGTGGCAACGGCCGTCGAGTCGACGCCGCCACTGAGCGAGACAACAAAGCCCCGCGAGTGACTTTTGCGCATGTAGTCGAACAAGCCGAGCGCGACACTGCGTGTGAATTCCTCGTGCTTGATGTCGGAGGACTCTTCCCAGCCGTCCCGCGAGGCGTTGTTGTTGTCGACCTGGCAATCCGGCCAGTCAAATTTTGCCGGGATGACATCCGACTCATCGCCGTCAAGCTCCGGTTCAAAGCTTCCTGTCCTGGCCCGAGTCATGCGGGTTACATCGATATCGACCGTCGCGGTTGTGAGACTGACGTCTTCAAAGGAAAGTCGCGGACCGAGCGCCACCATTTCACCGTTGCTGGCGATCATTGCGTCTCCATCGTAGATCGCACGTCCCGACTCGTTACCGACCAGATTGGTGTAGATGTAAGTGACGTTGAAGGCGCGCGAGCCTTCACGAACAAAGCCGCGACGCACGTAGTGTTTGCCAAAGGCAAAGTGGCTGGCACTTGGATTCAGGATAATATCGGCTCCCCGCGCCGCATGTCGGGCTCCTGGGCGCGAACCGACCCAGGCGTCTTCGCAGATTTCAAATCCGATCCGGATATCGCCGGCATCAAAGATTAAATCGCCCAGCGGAAGGGTTTGACCGTCAATATCGACTTCACCGACGATCCCGGCAGGCCAGCGTTTGAACCAGCGGGGTTCGTAATGAATCCCGTCCCCGGCCAGATGTTGTTTGGCGACAAAACCGATAATCTCGCCGTCGACAATCAGGCCAGCGGTATTAAACAGGCCGCCCGCGTAGCTGAGTGGCAGACCCACCGAGACGACCAGATCGTGCGCAGCGTCGGCTGCAGCCAGCAGCATTTCATGCGCGGTCTTCTCGACACCCGGCGAATGAAAGGCGTCCTCACAGCCGTAACCGGTTAGACACAATTCGGGCAAGCACAAAATCGACACTTCCTGTCGCCTCGCCTGTTCCATAGCGGCGATGATGTTTTCGAGGTTGCCTTTCCAGTCCAAAGGAGTCTGGTTGAGGACTCCCGCTGCGATCTTGACCAGTTTCATCAGCGTGGCTCGGGTAAATCAGGAAGTGCGGTCGGAATACGGCTTCTTTCGGAAGGGATTCCGGAAATAATAAAGAGGAACCGGCGAATTACCCTTATCTTATCAGGGCAACCCGGGCCCGAACATGGAACCGTATCGTCCGCCCGTGATCTACTTGGCGACAACCAGGGAGCACCGTGACTGAATCTGCTTTTGAATTGCGTTGTCCCAAATGCAGCGTTTCCATCATGGCCACGGTCAATCAGGCTGGCCAAAAGATCGAATGCCCGCGTTGTCAAAACAAGCTGCTGGTGCCGGGCCACAGTCCGACATCCGACCAACAGGTCTCCGTCGATGACCTGATCGATTTCAACGACGATATTATGAATCCCGGGCAGGAGGCAGTAGAGATTACTGCTCAGGTAGTTGAAGAGGTCGCGGAAAACGTCGCGGCTCCGGGTGACGCGATGGTGGACGACCAGAAAGACGATGCGCTGGCATTGGCAGTGGAACCGGACGAAAAGACAGTCGAGATCGAGCCGGATGATAGCGTGGATGATTCGCTGGTTGATGTGCTGGACGAGCCCGATGAGGATCTGGACGACTTGTTGCCGGTACCTGACATCGCCCCGCCTGTGACCGCCGAAAACAAGGATCCGTTTGAATTCGACGACGAAGCCGATCTGCGAATCGAAGGCATAACGCCCCAGGACAACCAGTTCCCGATCATTTGCCCGCTATGCGGCACGCTGATCTATGCGCGGGTTAGCCAGGTTGGCACTCAGCTGAAATGCCCCGATTGCTACTCGCTGGTTGACGTCGAGGAACCGAAGGAAACACCCGAGCCCAGCGAGTTTCCAATTGCCGAGCCCGATGATGATGGCGCATTTCGTCTGAGCGAGCCGGTTGAACTGCCGCGTATCGAAACCACGATTGATGGCGACGTCGACTACGACGACGACGAGTTTTTCGAGAAGCTGCGGGAGCAAGAGCAGCAGGAACCAGAGGCCGTTGTGGTGGTGCAGCCTGAGCCACGAGCCGATGCCGGTGCGGGATACGGGTTGGCACCACCCGAAGAGGACTTGCTCAAGCCCCAGGTTACCACACCAACTTTTGATGACCCGGCTGCTGCCTCGCCGCCTCCCGCGAACCAACCCGTGCCAGGTTACCAGGACGCTGCCAAAACGGTTTCGCCAGGTCCCGTACCGGAAGATGTTCCCGCGCAGGTCGAGCCGGAAGGACCCTCCCACAGGACCGGGGGTAAGTCCGGAGAAGATATTCCCGGACCCTTTAGCAATCTTGGCGAATGGATCGGGCAATGTTTGACGCCGTTTCGGGATTGGCAAAGTCTCATTCGATTAACGCTATTTGCCATCTTTTTGGGAGTCGGCTATCTGATCGTTTCGTCCGGCGCCAGTTCATTTACTGAGGATACGAACCAGCTGCAGAAATTTGGTGGTTTTGCCGTGATCTCCTTTGGTGGAGTTTTTCTGGCGTTGGTTCTGTTTATGGTCGGTGTCACCGGAAACGGAATTGTTCGCGTGGCTCTCGAGCAAAGAGGCAAGATGGGTGAATGGCCCGATTTTTCGCTGGCCGACTGGATGAGCCAGTTTTTGTACCTCGGTACCAGCTTCTGGATTGCGGTCGTACCGGGATTGTTGATTGGTGAACTGATTTGGCTGGGCACCAGCAACCCGTATTTGATGTTCCTTACAGCGGTGGCCAGTTCGTTGATGCTGGCTCCGTTCTTTTTGGCGTCGGTGGTTTACAACGAGTCACCGTGGCAGGTATTTGCTCCGGAAGTAATGGGCTCGCTCGGCGCGCTAAAATTCCGTTGGCTGCGATTTTTCACGGCCGCCTTTTTGATCAGTGTTTTGCTGACAATATCCCTGCCGGGGGTCTTGCACGGGACGTTAGGCTTTGTCATGGCGCTGATGCAGTTGTCGCTGCTATACATTTACTACTGGATGCTTGGCGACATCACCAGACACATTGTCGAATGGATGTCACGACAAGCTGAGGCTGCGGTCGGATAATCGCCAGTTGTTCGTCAAAACCGCGCACGATCAAGGTCGTGGCCACTTGCCTCAGCTTCGTTTGCCAGAGGCGCAAAGATCGTCAAACAATTGCCGGTACCAGGAACAGCATGGTGACGCCGTTGTTGAGGGCGTGCATGGTGATGGGGGCGACGAGCGAGCCACGCCATTCGCGGGCCAGACAAAAGCCGATGGCCAGGGTGGTCAGGACTGGAATGCCGATGATGCCTTGTGGATGAATGGCGGCGAACAGGATGCTGCTGAGTAGCGTGGCAAAGCCGACACTGCCCCAGCGAGCCATATGACGACTGCTGTCGCGCAAGTGGCGGTACAGTACGCCGCGGAACATGATCTCTTCAGTCAGCGGAGCCAACACCGACGCGATGAATAACAACTTGATCAGAACCGGCAGCATATCTCCACTAAACGCCTCGTTGGCGATCGGGTGCCCGACGCCTCCGGGGTCAAACTCGCCCGGCACAGTCAGCATGCCCTGGATGAACAACAGCACCAGCGAAACGAGAAGGGCCAGCAGCACAACGGGAATCATCGCGAACCACGCCGCAATTCCTGCGGCCACTTCCACAAACGGGTTTTTCAGTTGAAGGCCGATGTCTTGCAACATATGGCCAACCGGCACACCGCGCAGCACCGGCCATACCAGCGCGGATAGCGGCAACAGCATGCCCAGCGCAATAAAAGCAGTGCCTCGGGTAAACGGATTCGCAGCAGCCAAAAGTTGCAGTCCGAGGAACAACACAAACCAGATTGCAAATGTCTCGATATAAACCGGGCCGTACATCGAATCATCCGTGACACGCGAGCGAAGTGCTCCCCGAAAAAACTGGATCAGAAAAATCACCAGGGCTACCAATCCCAACACCAGCCCGGCGAGGATAGCCAAAACCATGAACAGCGAGAGCAAGGTCGTCAACTCAGTGCGTTCCAGCAATTGGTCACGCGATTCGTTGAGCTGGCCGGTGTCTGGCTGCATCGCCAGCTCGCCGTACCACGGCAACTGTTCGCCGAGGAATTGCCGATCATCCTGGCTGATATTGGGAGGCCACCGGCCGCGAGCCAGGTCGCCGTAGATTTGTGAGAGTATTGATTTGAGCCGCTGTTGGTCTTCGTCAAGCTCGACGCCCTTGCGTTTCGTTAACCGTTCCAGTTCGTCGACAGCTTTCTGTGCGGCGTCGGGGCCCTCCAGTTCGTTGGCCAAAATCGTATAGCAAAGTCGTTGTTCGATCGGCCCGCCGTTAACCCGTTCGGCGAATGCGGGGATCTGCTCTTCAAATTCCGAAACCTTGTAGCGCTGGCTCAGTTCCCGAAGCCCTAACGCCTGTTTGCCATCAGTCACGGGCTGCAAAAAATCCCCGGGTGTGAGGCCCGTGGGTTCCATCATGAAGTTCATAATGACCTGGTTGACGATGATAAACAGAGCCAACGCAATCACGACCAGCCAGGCCAGCCAACCGGGGCCGCGAATATAGCGCCGGTCGGACATGTCCTCCCCCGGTGATTTTCGCTTCGCGGACTCCTCAAAGTCCTGCTCGTGCGGACGCGGATCGAGCGATAGCCGGGGAAGGCGATCATCAGCGGGAAAAAGGTCGTCGGACACGATTGATCAGCAAAGAACTACAGGGAGTTAAAGGCCTTGCAGCCTTCATTGATTGAGCCCGGCGAGTTGGCAGGCTGTACTGAAAACATCATCCAGCATCTGTTCCGTTAATCGCCCGTTAAACGTATGTTGCTGACTCGGATGGTAACTGCCAAGCAGGTGACGATTTTCGTCCAGTTCCACGCACTTGCCATGAGCGAATTTGGGTCGCGGTTTGATGTGTAACCATTCGTTTTGCTCGGCGAAACGAATAACCTGATTAAAGGCCAAACCACCCAAAGCCACCAAAACCTGTGGCCGGGAAAGTTCAATCGTCTGCAGCAGCCATGGCCGACAGTTGGTAATTTCGGCGGCCACCGGTTTGTTGTCCGGTGGTGCACAATGGCAAACGGCGGTGATTGCGCACTTGGCAAGCTTGAGTCTATCGTGGCGGCTGGTAGCCTCGGGTTGACTGGCAAGCCCGGCGCGATGCAAGGCTCGAAACAGCCAGTCACCGCTGCGATCGCCAGTAAACATGCGGCCCGTGCGATTGGCCCCGTGCGCGCCTGGCGCCAGACCCACAATCAGAATCGGAGAGCGTGTCGAACCAAAATTGGGGACCAGTCCGCCCCAATAGTGGTCATCCTGATAGGCGCGACGCTTTTCGGTGGCAATTTTTTGGCAATGATGGATTAGCCGAGAGCATTGGCGACAATCGACAATTTGCTGATTCAATTGCTTCCAGCTGGCCATGTCAGGAAGTTTTCTTTTCTGCTTCCTCAGCTTGCCGACGCGCGTGACGCGATTCCTGAGCTTCCAGGTAGCGATTCTTGGCTTGCCGATATTTCCATTCAATAAACATGACACCGGCAATCAAAATGGGGATCCCCGCCAGTTTGATCCAGGTGGAGTTGGGACCTACGAAGTCGTTGATCTCCTTGGCAAAGAACAACATGATCGAGTTGCCAAGGATACTGCCGATGATCACGCCCAACACCGTGCGTACGCGACCGAGGCCCAGCAAGCGGCCGAAGATCGATCCACCGATACTGCCGGTGGTGGAGGTCGGAAAAATGACAAACCCAACCAGTGCGACAAACGCCAGGCGTTTCAACCACGGCTGCATCTCCATTATGAACTTGCCGTCGGAGGCCAGCCCGGCGATTTTTTCTCCGACCCAGGGCAGTCGAAAAAGGATTCCCATGTGAAAGGTCACAAACAGGGCCACCATCATGTCCATGTAGGTGACCATCCAGAACAACTGGCCGGGAGACAGTGCCACGTATTCCCACAACCCCTCGACCTGGCCCTCCTGGCCACCAAGGATGACGAAACGCCCAAAGACAAAGAACGTGGCCACAGACGCCATCACAAACTTCCAGGCCAGGCCCCAACCCGTCGTAAGCCCTATGAGTACCAGGATGACAGCGGTCAGCACGGCGGGACCAATCAGTGTCGCGCCCCACAGCAAGGGAAAACGCTTGCGAAAATTGCGCTCGAAATCCGTAATCGTCTTGATCATGGACTTGCGCATTTCATCCGGCGGCAGATCAGCTTCCAACAGGGCTTCGAGCGCATAGTCCGCGGACTGCTTGCTGGATATCGCTATCGATTCCTCGCGTTGCCGTTGGATGTCGACGGTCATGGGAGACGCCATTGGATAGTTAACTCGCCGATTTGCTTGGATCGCCTATTTTAGCCCACTTGCGTACTCCGTCGATGGGCACGTTTGCGCATCGACCATTGGCGCACGGAAACTTGATTGCTAGCCGGTAATTTTGACAAAGACCGACGTCCGATAACTGACTATCGTCTTCGCAAATTTCGTACACATCGCCGGGAACCGGCATCGCAATACGCATAACAGGAAGGTGAGTGTCATGGAGTGCAATCGCAGGCAGTGGCTTTGGGCCGCTGGAATAGGTGGTTTCGGAATTGCGGGATGCATCGGTGGGTGTCGCACTGCACCGTTAACCGGTCGACGTCAGCTGATGCTGATGCCTGAAAGTCAGGAAACGGCACTGGGTCTTCAGGCTTACAACGAGATCGTTTCAGCGGAGACTGCATCGCAAAACATGCCGCTGGTGCAGTTGGTTGATCGAGTGGGGCGACGAATTGCCGATGTTTCTGATCGTCAGGATTTCAACTGGGAGTTTCGCCTGATCGAGAGCCCAACGCAGAACGCTTTTTGCCTTCCCGGCGGCAAGGTAGCGATTTACGAAGGCATCCTGCCTGTTTGCGAAAACGAGGCGGGTTTGGCCGTCGTTATGTCACATGAGGTTGCTCATGCTCTGGCGCGGCATGGGGGTGAACGAATGAGCCAGAGCATGTTTAGCGATAGCGCCCAGAATGTGCTCAGTCGCGTGGCCCAAAACCACGTGCCCGACAAGTCCGAGCAGTTGCTGCACGCCTATGGCGTTGCCAGCGAATACGGCGTGATTCTGCCCTATAGCCGCAAACAGGAATCGGAAGCCGACCATATCGGCGTCATGTTAATGGCTCAGGCTGGTTACGATCCCAATGAGGCGCCGCGATTCTGGCAACGGTTTGGTTCCGTTGGTGGTGAAAAGCCGCCCGAGTTTATGTCGACTCATCCCTCGGATCACCGGCGAGCAGCGGATCTGATGGCTTTGATGGGCGAGGCAGAGCAGCACTACGCTGGCGCCGAGCAAAAGTTTGGACGCGGGCAGTCGATCGTTGCGAACAGCGCGTAAGGATTGTCAGCGAGTTGACGGCCCAGGAAAGCCATTCGAGATGAAGACGAGTTGCAAGCCTAGATGGCGGCTCGCCAGACTTTCCACCAGGACTTCTTGTCTTCCTTTTTGGAAGTGAAGCCCCAGGGTTTTACATTGGTGCCGATGCTGCCTTGCAATTTGGCGAACGTAAAGTCGGCCCGCGCGATCTTGGCACCGGTCATATCTGCTTCACGCAGGTCACACTTGCTAAGGTCGGCGCCGGTGAAGTCAACACTGTAC
>JBPCVB010000102.1:0-4304 GCA_051010855.1 Pirellulaceae bacterium
GCCCAATCTCACCGTGGGCGGCCTGGTGTTTCTCACTTGCAGCCTGTTGATCTTCCTGTTTGCCAACGTGTTGACCAGCAAGCCGGAAAATCTGTCGGGTCCTCGCGGAGCCGTCAAGCTTGCTCAGCGGACTGCGTCGGAGGCTGGCGAAGACCTGCGTCATTACGGTCCCGGTTATCCGCTACTGCATCTCGTGCCGTCGATCCGTATCTTCGTTGAACCGGACCAGACTGAGGGCGAGCAAATCGATGAAACCGCGGAGCAGGTGCAAACAGGATTTGTGGAAGTCGCACGATTTATGGCCATCCTGTCACAAATTGCAATTGTGGCCGGTTTGATCTTTATCGGGTATCGGCACTTTGGCAGTTTCCAGATGGGCGTGGGCATGGCGGCGATCTTCCTCATGTTGCCCTACACGGCCATGTTCGGAGGGGACTCCATGCACCTCTTGCCTGGAGCGCTGCTGATCTGGGCGATCGCCCTGTATCGCATTCCGTTCGTGGCTGGAATCCTGATTGGTACGGCTGCCGGAGTCTGCTACTACCCGCTGTTCCTCTTGCCGTTATGGATCAGCTATTACTGGGAACGTGGGCGGGTCCGATTTACACTCGGCGCCGTAATTTCGATTTTGATCGTGGTTTCCAGTCTGGCATTTACTTCCGCTGACTTCGCCAGCTTTCTCGCCCAGCTCAAATCGATTTTTGGTTTTATGATTCCGCGGCAGGAAGGCCTCGGCGGTATCTGGGCACTGAACTGGGAAAGCTGGTTCCGTTTGCCATTCCTGGTCGGCTTTATCGTGCTGTGCATTTCCTATGCTTTCTGGCCCGTAAAAAAGGATTTGGCCACTCTGATCAGCTGCACGGCTGCAGCCATGGTGGCAGTGCAATACTGGCACGGTGATGGTGGCGGACTGTACATGGCCTGGTACCTGCCATTGGTGCTGTTGGTCATCTTCCGTCCCAATCTCGATGACAAGGTCGCCGTCTCGGTTTTGGAGGATCGGCGTCGCAGTCCCGGTCCGGAAGATCTCGATTTTGCGGCGTAGGCGAACAGCACGCCCGCAAACTCATCTTGCGTTTGTCTGGCACTTTCGCTACTGGGACTATTCGCTGGAGTAATCCGCGTGATCGCTCCAGTCCTGCGATCGGAACTGGAAAGCTGCCGATGCAAACCAACAGGTATGCCACGGCACCCACCATGTAGTTTCCTGCCCCGATTTGGTGGAGCGAATCATGCGTAGATTCCTGTTGTTTTTGTCTCTGTCAACCGCCATCGCGATGGGCGGATGGCTGCTTTACCATCGAAGCGAGATTCACCAGCCCGGTGACATCTTGCGACTGGCTGGCCTGCAATTGCAGCAGTGGGGCGGAACGTCGGCCGAATTTGCCGGCTGGCGTCATCGTCAAACGGGATTAATTCGCATCGCATCCTTCAACACGCGAAACCTGAATGCCGAGAAGACCAGTGATCCCAGGGTCGGTCCATTGCTGGCCGATATTATTCGGCAATTTGATGTCGTGGCGGTTCAGGAGGTTGATACTGCAGATCGCTTCCTGTTGAAACGTTTTCTCAAGGAAGTCAACCGCACCGGACGTCAATTTCGTTACGTGATGAGCCAGCGACCGGACCGCAACAGTCCGCCGCAGCAAAGTGCCATCTTCTACGACAGCTCCACCGTCGCTCTGGACCACTTGCAGTATTACAACGTCAATGATCCTGACAATCTCGTGAAACGCGAACCCCTCGTGGCCTGGTTTCGCACGCTGGCGGGCGACAAGTCATTCACATTTACGCTGGTTAACGTACAGCTGGAGCCGCAATCGGGCACCAACGAGATGTCGCAGATCAACCAGATCTTTCGCGCGGTACGCAATGATGGCCGCAACGAGGACGACGTTATTCTGGCAGGATGCTTCGGTGTCGACAGCGCGCAACTGGACCAGTTGGCGATCGCCCAGGGCCTGCAGGCGGTCAACCGGGAACATGCCACCAATACGCAATCATCAAGCCAATTCGATAACCTGATGATCGATCCCCTGGCGACCAGCGAGTTTACCGGTGATACAGGCGTATTTGATTTTCTCAAGCAGTACAATCTGACGCTGGTCGAGGCCCTCGCCATCTCGTCTCATTTGCCGGTGTGGGCCGAATTCACGGTCCACGAAACCGGAGCACACGAACAGGTTGCCCGCACTGCCCGCCCAGCGCCTCCGCTGGCTCATACTCGCTAATTCTGCCGACAAACCGTTTTTGCTTGACGGTCTACCCGCCCCGGGAATAATTGGCTTATGAATCTGTCGTGCACTCATTGCGGAAAGACCTTTACGATCACCGCCGAGCAGCTGGGCACGCGAGGCAAGTGCCCGCATTGCAAGGCGACAATCATTCTGCCGCGTGCCGCCAGCGGCGAGATCGTGATGGGCGATGGATTGCGGGCCCCCGGCTTGTGGATGGAACGCTGGTTCTCGTTGCTGGGTGCCGTATGCCTCCACCTGTTGGTGTTTGGCATCATTGCACTAATTCCCTACCGCTATTTGTCGGTTGGGGAAACTGCCGAAGGCGAGGAAGTGGTCCTGGGCCAGTTTAGCACGCCGACCATTACCAATAACGCTCTCCAGGATTTGCCCGCCGAGTCGACCACAATCAACAGTCAGCAACATATGGTCGATCTTTTTTCTGATCAGATGGTCTCTTCGTCGAATCTGTCCAGCAGGCAGCTCCAGGATGTGCAGGCTCTGGCTCCCAGCGCAGGACAGCAGGGCGATTTCGATCTGCGCACGGAAGACCGATCCGGGGACAGCGACGAGGAGTTTCGCGAATTCGAGCAGCTGGTCGCCCAGATGCGACAGGATGGACTCGAGATTGTCATCACGTTTGACAGTACCGGCAGCATGGAAGGCGAAATACAGGAAGTCAAAAACAAGATTGAACGGATGGGCAACGTGCTGTTTCGGATGATCCCCAAAACGCGGATCAGTGTTTGCACGTATCGTGATGTCGGTGCACGCTATGTCGTACAGGGACTGCCGCTGACGGACAACCTCGGCGACATCGTTAATTTTCTCGAGTCGATATCGGCGGCGGGTGGCGGTGATGATCCCGAAGCCGTCAACGCGGGCCTTGAGTGGGCCATCCAGCAAAACCAGTTTCGGCCAGCGGCTCGCAAGGTAATTCTGCTGTTCGGTGATGCACCACCACACGCTGCCGACCACGACTACTGTTTGCGCTTGTCCAGTGAATTTCGTCGCAAGTATCACGGCGTTATCAGTACGGTGACCTGCCACTCGGGGCAGCGACTGCCGGCGTTCATCGAGATTGCCCAGATGGGCGGGGGTGAGGCCTTTTTGACCCGCAATGAACGCGAGATCATGACGCAGCTGATCATCCTTGTGTTCGGCAGCAAGTACCGGGAGAAGGTGCTGGAGGCATTCCATCTGCTCGACCGCTAGTGCCGATTCTGGCGATTGATACGTCTCTGGCTGACGCATCGCAGTGTTTCGCGTTGTGGGAATTCAGGCGGCCAACTATATTGCCAACTAGACCCTTTACTCGTGCCTTAACGGCCAAAACGCGCCGCCCGTCCATGTCCAATCTCAAATCCAAACCTGATGTGGATTCGTCCACGCCGGGGCAGCTGGACCAGTACCGGCTGACCCATCTCAAGCAACTGGAGTCCGAGAGCATCCACATTATTCGCGAGGTGGCTGCCGAGTTCAGCAATCCGGTGATGCTGTACTCGATCGGCAAGGACTCGTCGGTCATGGTGCATCTGGCAATGAAGGCCTTCTATCCAGCCAAGCCACCCTTTCCCCTGATGCATGTCGATACGACCTGGAAGTTTCGCGAGATGTACGAATTCCGGGATACGTACACCAAAAAGGAACTGGGGCTTGAAATCATTTCCTACGTGAACGAGGAAGGTCTCAAGCTAAACCTGTATCCCACAGACAACAGCACCAAACACGTCAGCGTCATGAAGACCGATGCCCTGAAACAGGCGTTGGACAAATACGAATTCGACGCCGCATTTGGCGGCGCTCGCCGCGACGAAGAGAAATCCCGCGCCAAGGAACGAGTCTGTTCGTTTCGCGATCGCAACCATCGCTGGGATCCAAAAAACCAGCGGCCCGAGTTGTGGAATCTCTACAACGCCAAGGTCAACAAAGGCGAGAGCGTCCGCGTGTTTCCAATTTCCAACTGGACGGAATTGGATGTGTGGCAGTACATTCACCTGGAGAAAATCCCAATTGTGCCGCTCTATTTTGCAAAGAAACGCATGACGGTCGAGCGGGACGGGATTCTGG
>JBPCVB010000103.1:0-7042 GCA_051010855.1 Pirellulaceae bacterium
GTTCCCCCCTTTTTTCAAAGGTGGCGTGCTCGGTTCCCCCTTTTTTCAAAGGGGGGTTAGGGGGGTTCAAACCCATGTCCTTTTCGTCGTTTTAGTTTCGTGTCCTCACGCCGTCGGCTGAAAGTCACTAATCGCTCATCACACCCTGGTAAAGGCCGAACTGCCCAACGTTGCCGTTGAATGCCTCCATAAACTGCATTTTTGCCAAATCTCGTGGTTGCACTGACCCTTCGGGACCTTCTTTCAGGCTAACTCGCCACGCCATCACTGATCGCATCGGGCCGCTTTCCTTCAGCATCATCGGTCCATAAACGTAAACGGTGATCGAATTGCCGGGTTCCAGGTTGCGAAAGTTGCCGGCCTCACGCAATGCAGTAGCCATTACCTTTTCCAACGCATCGACTCGTTCGGCGCTGTATGCAAGGGCGGGTGCGTCGGGCTGTCTATTGACGACAAGCCCGAACCCGCTTTGATCAGTAGTGCGGATCGCTTCTCGAGCCCGGTCCCACGTGGATTTTGGCTCGTCTGTCTCATCAGATTCTGCCGCCTCTTCATCCGTTTGCGCCACCGGATACCCCACGTGATAAACAAACACCATCCCTGTTCCCTGAATGTATATGGCGCTGTTTTCGCCCATCGCTTGCGTCACCGAGACACCCATCACCGTGTCTTGACGCGTCGGCGCGTTCATCCTGATCAAGTGATTGAGAATATTGGCATCTTCCTGGATTTCATCCCGGGTCGCCTGCTCCATGGGCCCAAAACTGAAAATCTTCAATCCAAGGTCGCCGGTGGAATTCGTGAGTCGCGCATTTGTCATGGCGGTCAGGTAGCCACCGAAGTCGCCGGCATCTTCCTGGGCGGCCAGTGGTGACGAGCTCCAGGCACCCAGCAACATTGTGAACAAGCAAATGAAACAAGTACGCATTTCTCTTCTCCTTGAAATTTGGAACTTACCAGGTGATTCCGGCAAGTTGTTGAAGCTGTATCAGGGCTGCTCTGGCAGCCTTAACCTGTTGATTGGTCCGTTGTATTTCTGATTCGGCATTAACCGCCAGTGACTGCAATTCACGACGCAACTGGTTTTGCTCGTTGGCCATGCGTCGCAATGCCCGCTCTACTCGTTCCAGCCCCGTGTCCCTGGAAGTATCAACTGTTACCGGTGTTTGATGCGTCAGACGTTGCGTGAGCCGGGATTCCAGGGCTTCCAGTTCACTGGTGAGCTGTGCCGACCGGTAATAATTTCCAGCCGCAAATCCGGCCGCCGCAATGGCTACCAGCAGCGATGCGGCCAACGCCTTCTGCATCCAGCCACTGGCCAATTGCCATGGCGGTGTGCGTGTGGTCAAAGGCGTTTCGTGTGTTGCAGCAATAATCTGGTCCGCATCCAGTTCAATCGGCCGATCTGGCAAGGTGGCACGATCCAGCAAGGCACAGGTGTTGCGCAGTAGCTGCAGGCGATCGCGACAATCCTGGCAGGTCTCAAGGTGTGAGGTTGTTTCGTCGGTCAACGAGGTCTCAACTTCCGCGTAAAGAATGTGCACCAGTTGTTCGTCGTTCAAATGACTCATTGTGTATCCTCGCAGGTTATTTGCGGCCGCAGCGTTTGCTCCAACAACCGGAGCGCCTTGGCCATCCGCGATGCCACCGTCCCCTCGGGAATCTGCAGCAAATCGGCGATTTGCCTGAACTTCAAATTTTCAAAATGACGCAGCACAACCACTTCGCGATAATGGTCCGGCAACTGCAACAAGGCCTTTTGCACTTCATCGGCATCGTCTGGTTCATGGTTGTCCCGTTTTTGACCATCGCGCTGACGGTATTCGTCCCGCAACTGCAGTTGCTGTTGCCTGGTCCGCCCCGACTTGCGAACAAAGTCTCGCGTGTGGTTCAGGGCTATCTGCCACAGGAATGTTCCCAGGGCGGATTGCACCACATACCGGTCGCGGCTGCGGTACAGCTTGGCGAATACCTCCTGCGTCAGGTCTTCGGCGTCCTGCCAGTCGCCCGTCATGCGAAAGCACATACGGTGAACGCGTATCTGCCAGCGCTGAACCAGTTCTCCAAAAGCGGCAGCATTATCGTGGTCGCGCACATGGACCATCAGGTTTTCGTCGTCCACGAACGAGGCCCTTTTGCTGCTGTTGGAAACGGGTCCGGCATTCATCGTCGATTCAGCTAAACGCGGCTGGCTCCTGACTGATTAAACGAGAGGTGGAATCGTTTTTGTCGCGGCATTTGAAGAATTAGTCAAATTTTCTGGTGATTGCCCGGTGGGACAGGCCTTTGCTTCAGCTGGAGTCTCTTGACCATAATGGCCTCTGCGCGATTTCTGCAATTCTGCAGGAATAGTCAATTACTGCAGGCATTTCAATTCCCGGCTCTCCAAGGTGCATTCGGCAGATGGCCATCACACAGCCCTGGAATATTGTCTTTTTTGTCGGGTTCATCATCTACGTTTGGACCCGCGGATATTTCGTCAGGTACACCAGGGACAATGAGATCGTCGAACGACGGGTCGATCTCGGCGAAAAGATCATGCTGGGCTCAGTCGTGATTACAGGATTACTGCTGCCGATTGTGTATTTGTTTACGCCGCTGCTTTCCTTTGCCGATTACGACTTGCCCGAATGGGCGCACTGGTGCGGTCTGGTTGTCATGATTGTCGCGCTGTGGTTGTTTTGGCGCAGCCATGTCGATCTGGGCCTGAACTGGTCGTCCACTCTGGAATTGCGATCCGGTCATGAAATCGTGCAGCAAGGCGTTTACAAGCGCATCCGACATCCGATGTATGCCGCGATCTGGCTATTTTGCCTGGCCCAGGGACTACTACTGGATAACTGGCTGGCGGGTTGGGGAGTCTTGCTGGCGTTCGGTTGCCTTTATTTCGTCCGCACTCCCCGTGAAGAACAGATGATGCGCGAACGATTCGGCGAGCAATACGTAATATATATGGCAAACACCGGACGTTTGCTGCCGCGATTGACGCCTGCCTCGATTTCTGAAGACCAGGGATGATCTTAAAATATGTCGCCCTTCGCTCCAACGAAGTATCGCACTCATTGGCTAATGGCGTTGGTCTTGCCGGTGCTGATTGCCTGGCTGACTGGCAACAGCCTGCTTGCGCAGTCGACCGTCCTGGTCAACGGTGACATGGAATCGGAATCTGACAACGGGATGCCGGCCGGCTGGTTCGCGCCGCCGATGATGGTCACTCAGGGTTACAAATTCACGCTTGATGGCGAGAACCCCGTTAGTGGCGAGTTTGCTGCATTGATTGACGCCCGTGAGATCGCTGAAGACGCAGGCTTTGGCAATCTCATGCAAAACATCAACGCCAAACCGTGGCAAGGCAAACGGGTTCGCTTTCGCGCGGCGGTTCGCACTGCCGACCTGAAAGATGACGCCCGGGCCCAGATGTGGTTACGTGTTGACCGGCCGGAGAAGAATGGGCAACGGCAAACGGGCGCCTTCGACAATATGGATGACCGGCCGATTCGCGATGACGGGTGGGATCATTACGAAATAGTGCTGGACGTGGCCGACGATGCCGAAAAAATCGCACTGGGACTGTTTATCCTGGGAAAGGGCAGGGTGTGGCTGGACGACGCTTCATTGGAAGTAGCCGACGATGAAACCGCCACGACCGGCGGCGCATTGACCGATGCTGGTCCGGACCCATTCTTTAATCACTGGTTGTGGCTGCCGGTAATCGCTTTGCTGCTGTTCGGGCTCTCCTATTTGCCACTGACCGACGAACCGGGCTTGTTGCAAAAATTCGCTCTGCGATTCTCTGTGGCTTATTGGTTGATGTACAGCTTGCCACAGCCCTTCACGGCCTTGCTGTTCAGCTGGGGACAATGGCTCAACGTGAAATACCAGTGGGTGGTCGACAAAGTCGTGCGCTGGACGGCCTCTGACGTTCTGGGTATCGACTACCAACTGGCCCAGCCCGGTGGCAGTGGAGATACCACGTTTGACTTTGTACGGATCTTCGCGTGTTTTTGTCTGGCAGTCGGGATCGCCGTCATCTGGTCGCTGATCGATCACCGCCGGACTGCCTATCCCTGGACGCGCGATTTGCTACGCAGTTACCTGCGTTACGTACTGGCTTTCACGATGCTCGGTTACGGACTGGCAAAACTGGGCACGGTGTACAACCAGTTTTCACCGCCGGGGGTGGAACGTCTGTTGCAACCCTATGGCGAATCCTCGCCGATGGGCCTGGTCTGGACGTTCATGGGTGCTTCGCAGGCCTACACCATATTCGCGGGCCTCGGGGAAACCCTTGGCGCGTTGCTCCTGATTTGGCGCCGCACGACTTTGCTGGGTGCGCTAGTCACCATCGGCGTGATGACCAATGTGGTCATGCTGAATTTCTGTTATGACGTGCCGGTCAAACAGTACTCGTTTCATCTGGTCATCATGGCAGTCTATTTGTTGCTGCCTGATGCCGGCCGACTGGCCAATATCCTGTTGTGGAACAAGCCGACCGAGTCGGTCAACTATTTGCGTCCGCCATACGTCAACGACAAAACGGTTTGGGTGCACCGCTTGATCAAGGCTTACATCATCGTGGTGGGAATCGCAGTTCCCGTCTGGCAAAATGTCCGTATGGAGTTAAATCAACCGGAATCGGTGGGTGAACCGGAATGGTTTGGCACGTACCGCGTTGAGTTGTTTACCCAAAACGGAGATGTCGTACTGCCGAATCAGGAGGATGGCTCGCGCTGGAATCTGGTGACCTTTCGCCAGTTCCCCTGGATACCGGGCGGCAGTCGCAATAGCGGTCCAGTGGATTTCATGACGATTCGCATGATGAATGGCAGCCCCAGCGGCGGAGCTGTCAAACTCAGCGAACCGTTTCCGCCGTTTTTAAGTGACGATCTCCATCCCGACATGGAGGGAGCTCGCTACGTCCTGACGCACAGAACAGATGCGGCCACCGGACCGCTGCACATCAGGGTCTTTGGCGATGGTTCCATGCTGATCAATACACCGGGCACAGAACCGTTTCCCGATGGCAATGTAGGCGACCTTCGCGGGACCATTGATCCCGATCAAATCGAAATCCGGCTGCGCAAAGTGGAACGCGAGGATTTCTTGCTGGTTAACCGCGGTTTCCACTGGATCAACGAAAGACCCTACAACCGGTAGAAAATGAACCGCAGCATATCGAACAAGAAATTTCGATTGTCGAATTAAAAAACCATCTTCGTCCTCGTCTTCGTCCTCGTCTTCGTCCTTGTCTCGTGCTCGTGCTCGTGCTCGTAATCGAATTTCGCTGTTACAAACCCGTTTCGCAATCCGAGTTGCGATTTACGATCCACAATCGATAATCAATTCGTACCATCACCATCGACAGCGGGTTTCAAATCATGCCTTCTGCTTCATTCAGTTGTATGGTCGCAATTGTGATCCTTTTCGGCCCAGCCAACGTGCATGGCCAGGAAACTGGCGAAGAATCGCAGGAAACCGAACTGGCCAAACTTTGCGAAACCGCCCATTACGTTTTGGTGGGAACTGTTAGCCAATGCGAGTCCGCTGGTGAATCGGGCCCGCCCGATGGCGAAGCGCGGCACTGGTTTTATCGCATGGAGGTCGCCCATGAAACGGACTTGTTCGGTGAGCTGAAAGATCGAGCACGGCAAGCTCGCGAAGGGGCCGAACTGGAGCCTGTGGATCAATTTGTCGTCCATGCCCTGCTGACTCGCACCGCTCCTTTGTCTGAGCAAATCGAACCTGGAACGCGCTGCATCGTGTGGCTGCGTCACATGCGTGCCGGCGCCATGGCTGGAACGATTCCTGTTTCCATGATGGACATTCAACCCGCCGATGACGCATTGGTGCGACGCGTTCGGGAACTGATCGCCGATCGGGCAGACCGGTGATCAACCCGCAGAAAGTACTGCATTCTCCCGCGAATTGGACAAGTGGTCGGGGCACGATCACAATCATGGGATGACGTTCCCAATGCCGTGACTTCGAGGGCCCCGACGATGACCAGGAAACTATTGGCGCAAACTGTCTGTTGCACGATTGCTTTTGCATTGACCGGCTTTTTTTCCCTTCAGCTGAATGCTCAGGAATCGAATCGGGAACAACTGCGGGAACTGGAAATCAAGTACAAGGAGATGCAGCAAAAACGCGAAGCCATTATCGAACAGCTGGCAGAATTCCGTGGTGACGATTACCGCGAAAAACGTCAGATGCTGGAAGATCAGAAGGCGGAACTGGAAGCCGTCATAAACGAAGTAGAACGGGAATTTGGTCGCGTGCGGCAAGCCATGGCGCAACGCGAGCGGGATCAGGCCGAGGGCGATGACGGCATGCGGCGGGAGATCGAGGCAGGTGCGCAGCGACTGGAACACATGATGGCCGCCTACAAACATCTCGAGGAAGCGGGCATGAGTGAAATCGCGCAGACGGTCGCTCAACGCATCCGGAAATTACAGGAAAAACTGCACGAGGCCGAGCTGCGGGAACAGGAAAGCCGTCAACGCGCCGAAAGGGAACGAGAACGCCGGCGCGCTGAAGAACGCGAACAGCAACAGGAACGTCGTCAGGCTGCCCAGAGCGAACGCCAACAGGAACGCCGTCAACGCGCCGAACGGGAACGGGAACGCCGTGGAACTGAGGAACGGGAGCGACATCGGGCCGAGGACGATGAGGCGTTTCGCGCGGAAATCGTCGGCGCCGTTCGCGAACTCAATGCCGCCGTCCGCATGCTCCGCGAAGAAATCGGCGACATCCGTGAGGAATTGGAGGAACTGGATGACGACATCGAGGACATCGAAGACGAGATTGAGTACGACGACGACGAAGATGAGGAGGAGTACGACGACGATGAGAACGAGATAACGGCATCTGGTCTCCGAACTCGCCTGCGTGCCGCCATTGAATCCGGCCGCATCACGCCTGAGCAGGCCCGCGACCGATTCCGTGCCTGGCAACGCGCACAGGACGACGACGACGACGACGACGACGACGACGACGACGACGACGACGACGATTAGTGATTAAGCTCAGCGGAGCGCAACTG